>JBHBSX010000026.1:0-11298 GCA_041779175.1 Candidatus Altimarinota bacterium
TCACAAGTATTTTGACCAAAAATAGCATCAGAAGAACAAGCCACTTCGGCATACTCACCAGCATTTGTCACAGAAGAAGTTGTAGAAGAAGTTGTTGTAGCTGCTGTATTTGGAGCGGCCTCAAGAGTAGTAGATTCTGTTTCTGTTGTAGTTTCTGTAGTGGTTCCAGTAGCAACTACTGTAAGATCGTCCTGAGCAAATGCTACAGAAACTGTATTAAGAGAAAGAGCAGCAAGTGCCAAGAATGAAATTGCTCGACGCATAAGAATTAAAATAATAAAAATAAACTTTACGCTTGCATAATAGTAAAAGTTTTGAATTTGTCAAAAAAATTCTTGCTGATTTTGAAATTTTGAGTACAATATTTCTGCATTTATGTTATAATTAACTTTTATATTATGCTTTCAAATCTTCAAGAATCGCTTGATAAAGCCTTGGAACACCTAAAATTCGAATTTTCGAAACTACAAGTTGGTCGTGCCAATCCCGCAATAGTAGAAACTGTCATGGTAAATGCCTATGGATCCATGGGACCACTCAAAAATATTGCAGCCGTTTCTAATCTTGATGCACAGACTCTTACTATTCAACCGTGGGATAAATCACTTATCAAAGAAATTGAAAAGGCTATTTCTGAAGCCAATCTTGGACTCAATCCAAGCAACAATGGTGAAACTCTTATGATCAAAATCCCACCAATGACAGAAGAACGTCGTCGCGAAGTAGTAAAAGTTGCATCTCGTCTCACTGAAGAAGCAAAAGTTGGTATTCGCAATATTCGTGGTGATTTCAAGAAAAAAATTGACCATGCAAAAGCTGAAAAAGAAATTAGCGAAGACGAAGCAAAAACTCATGAAACTAATCTTCAAAAATCTATTGACGCTGCAGTGAAAAATGTAGATACGCTTTTTGCAGAAAAAGAAAAAGATATCATGAAATTCTAAAAATCTCACAATAACCCAGAAAGTCAAAATCTGAAGAAATTATGAAAATATATTCTCATTCACAGAATTCGACCGCTAGACTCTTCCTTATGAAGAGTCTTTTTGACGAACAAAACAAAAATCTCATCATTACTGACAATATCAAGGATTTTTCCCTTTTAGAAAATTTTTCTGAAAAAATTTTTGGAAATACTGTTGATAAAATTGAAAATTTTTGAGAAATTCTTTCATTGGAAAATGTTTCTCGATGAATATATTTTTGTCATACTGATATTTTTCGCGAAGAAGGCAATGTGTATCATATCAAAAAAACTCAAAGCCTTCATTTTCAGCGTGGAGAAAAGATTTCTATTAGTGACGTCATAGAAAAACTCATTGCGGCAGGTTATGATTTTTCTGATTATTTATGAGAAAATTTTTCGTACAAAAAAGAAGGTTGACTTTTGAATATCATTGCGTGAAATACTGATTTTGTCTATCAAATTGAGTGGTTTGATGATGAAATTGACGCTATATTGAGCGTGCAAAATTCTACCAAAAACCGCCAATTCATCAATGAACTCACACTTCCCTTTCACAAAAATTCTGAAAGCGAAGAAAATTTTTTGAAAATCAATACAGAACTTATACAGGAAATTCCAAAAATTTTTCATAATGGAAAAGTAATTATGGTGTGATGTGATTTTTTGGAAGAAATATCAGAATTGCAAAAAATTGCAGATTTTCATTTTTCTGAAATTTCTTGAGAAAATAAAGAAAATCTTGGCATACTCGCACCGAGCATCAGCACCATTCATGATTTGATTCATTTTCTCGAACACAAAAAAACAGAAAATATTCCTGTAAAAATTTTTACAAAATACACAAAAACGGTAGAAGATTTTTTGGAAAATAACAGAATTGAAAATATAGAAATTCTTGAAACCAATAATCGTGAATTGGAAAGTTTTGAAAATTCTTCAAAAAATTTTGCGGAAAATATTGCTATTATTGCTGATGATATTTTGTGAAAAATTTTTGTAAAAAGTCGAAAATCCTGATCTATAGCCAAAAATCTTGACTTGCTCATTTCCCTTTTGCCATGAGATTTTGTCGTGCATCGTGATCATGGAATTGGTAAGTTTCATGCTATTATCAAGAAAAAAATCGGCGAAATAGAACGAGAATATCTCGAAATTCATTATGCAGAAAATGACAAACTTTTTGTGCCTATTACTGAAATTTTTCGTATTTCTAAATATCTTGGCTCACAAGATGTAACACTTACACGACTTGGCTGAAAAGAATGGGAAAAAACACTTTCCAAAACCGATGAAGAATTACAAAAAATTGCAGAAAATATTCTGGAAACAAATGCAAAACGCAAGCTTGCTGCTGGTCGAGCTTTTGCTGCTTTTCCTGAAGAAGAAGCCAAATTTCGTGAAAAATTCCCCTATGAATATACTGCCGATCAATACAATGGAATTATGGAGATTTTTGCTGATATGGAAAAAGATATTCCCATGGATCGGTTATTATCATGAGATGTTGGTTTTTGAAAAACAGAAATTGCCATGAATGCTGCATTCAAAGCCGTTCTGAACGGAACTCAAGTTGCTGTGATCTCGCCACTTGTGGTGCTTGCTATGGAACATTATGAGAGTTTTATTGAGCGATTTGCGGATTTTGGTGTCAATATCGCACTACTTTCTCGCATGAATACGCCAAAAGAAGCCGAGAAAATTCTCAATAATATGAAAAATGGTTCCGTAGATATAGTTATTGGAACGCACAGACTCCTTTCTGAAGATGTAAAATGGAAAAAACTCTGACTGCTGATTATCGACGAAGAACACAAATTCGGCGTTACGCATAAAGAAAAAATCAAAAAAATTCGTGCAGGAATTGATATACTTTCACTTTCAGCAACGCCAATTCCTCGTTCGCTCAATCTCGCACTTTCTGGACTGCGACAGATTTCTCTACTGGGAACGCCTCCAAAAAAGAAAAAACCAATTGAAACCATTATTACAAATTGGAATGAAAGCATTGTAAAAAATGCTATTCTTCGTGAATTTGAGCGTGGTGGTCAGGTTATTATTATTCACAATCGCATTGCCTGAATAGAAAGCCTCAAGCAAGAAATTGAAGAAATTCTTTCTGAAAGTGAAATAGAATCCAAGATTATTATCACTCACGGAAGAATGAATGGAGATGAAATTGAGGATCGTATTCATGATTTTAAAGAAAAAAAATACAATATTCTCCTCACTACAACGATTATTGAAAATGGCGTGAATTTTCTCTCTGCAAACACTATTATCATTATTGATCCCGAAGATTTTGGTATGGCAAGCCTCCACCAACTTCGTGGGCGCGTCGGACGCAAATGAGATCAGTGATATTGTTATCTTGCATACAGAAAAACACTTTTAAGTCCAGAAGAAAAAGAAAGACTCATTACTATTGCCAACAATAATCATCTGGGCGCTGGTTTTGAAATTGCTATGCGAGATATGGAAATACGCGGTGCTGGCGATATTCTCGGAATCAAACAATCAGGAAAATCCAAAGAAGTTGGACTTCCTCTCTATTTTCGTATGCTGGAAGAAAAAATTGCGGAACTCAAACAAGAAAAATCTCAAAAAATTTTTACAAAAATTGAACTCGATTTGTCATATATTCTCAAAGATGAATATTTCTCATCAGAACTTGACAAACTCAATTTCTTTCGTGAAGCAGAAAACGTAGATTCTCTGGAAGAACTAGAAAATCTCAAAAATGAATTCTCCACAGAAAAAAACAACACTGATGAAAATCTTGAAAATTTATTTTTATTATTGGAAAGTAGAATTATTTTTTGAGAATTTGGCGTAGAAAAAATTTCAAAAATTGGAAATTTCTATAATTTTGATTTCAAAAAATGAAATTCTATTCCTGAACTCAAAAAATTTTTAGAAATTTTTGACACAGAAAAAAATATGATTGTTGTCTCGCCAGAAAAAGTCCGAGTTGACGCCAAAATAATATGAAATTCCAAAAATTTTTTAAAAAAATTTTTACAAAAAAAATAAAAACCACTGACAAAATGTTGGTGGTTTTTTATGAAAATTTTTTCTAAAAAATCACTTCGTTATACACTTCCCAACCCTCTAACTTAGGAGAAAAACAAACAAAAATCCTAATTAAACGCTAGAGGTTTTTTAGTAACAAAAATTTTTACAGTCTTTTTTTAAGATTATTATCAAATAAAATTTATGCTAGGATTTTTTATATTTTATTTTTTAAAAATTCCCTCACAAAAAAATTCAAAAATATTTTTTATTTAAAATAATTTTGTTTTTTAATATTTTTTATTCTCTTTAAAAATTTTTACAAAAATCTTAAGAAAACATAAACACAATATATAGTTTGTATTTTTGAGCATTTTCCCCTATTCATCAATGAAAACAATCTCTTTTTCTTTTGTCAATGGAAAAGAATTGAAAAAACAAAGCAAAATTTGCAATTAAAAAAATCTTTTGCTATAATGGAATTATTATTGCTAAAAAGTATGAGAAAAAGAGAACTTTTCATTCTTGGGCTAAAGATTCTAGTGTTCCTTGGTGGAATTTTTGTCGTTCTCATTTTTCTCACTCGTAACAATTCACCTAATGCTAGCATTGTTACCAACATTACAGAAAATATTCAAGAAAAGTGGAAATATATACAAACTATGTATGTGCAAGACTCTGCAAGTCATAATCGCGCATTGCATTATGCCAATGAAAAGGCTTGTCAAAATATCACAAATGAAGATCAAAAGCAAGAATGTATTGACTATGCTCTCATTGCAAAATTTTTAAAAGATTCAAATACTGCTGATTGTTCTGTGATTATCAATGAGAATCGAAATATTGAATGCAAGAATCTTTTATACGAAAAAACAGCAATTGATGCAAAAAATAAAAATCTTTGTAAAAATATTGCCAATGAAGAAATTGCTCAACGCTGTCGAGAAAGTATTGATGCAAGTATATTGGCAGAAATTTCAAAAAATTATTCTGCAAGTGCCGAAGTATGTGCAAAATTAGAAAACACTTTTCAAGAAGAATGCAACAAACTTATCAATAATTATGAAATAGAAGTTTCGTATTCTGAGGCAATAAAAAAACAAGATATTGCCTTATGTGCGATTATTGGAGAATCCTCTCTTGAACAAAAATGTCGTAATAATATTATTGCAAACAAGGCAATTACGGAAGGAAATGTTCTTATGTGTGAATACATTTCCGATACAAATCAAAAACAAAATTGTCTCGAAAATACACAATTACAAAGGGATACTCAACTCTTTGAAATTGCAACAAATTCGGATAATATTAATCTCTGCAATCGTATCACAATAGAAAGCATACAACATCGCTGTAATGATATTGTAATTCTTTCTATCACCAAGAAAACAAAAAATACTTCCCTTTGTCAAAATCTTAAAAACAAAGAAAATATTTCAATTTGTCAAAAACTTCTCAATTCATAATTATGAAAAATATTTCAAAAAACATCTTAAAAGCATGACTATGAATAATGTTTATAGTGTTTTTTGGCATTCAAAAAGCTTGAGCAGAAACGTATTTTGCATACGCTAATAATAATTCTACACAAATCATTGGAGAGGAATTTATTGTTAATACTGACAAAAAAACTATTCATGGAAAATTTTATTCCAAAAAAATTGGAGATTTTATTAGCATTCCTGAAACAACTTTCATTTGTAATGCTGTTACCAATATTTGTGCCGCCCATATTCCAAAAATTTTTTCAAACAATATTGGTGATATAAATAATATTCTTATAAGATTAGATTTGAATCTTGAAAGTATTTCTATTGTTCAATCAACAAGCAATATTGGTTTTATTTCTTTTGAAGCTGATCTCAAAAATTCACATATTCATTTAAAAAATCTCAAAAATCTTGTCACAAATCATAAACAAACATTGGAAATCTGAAATGCTGAAGCTCATAAAATATATGAACTGTATGTTGAACATCACGGGCAACCCGCAAGAAAATTTATTGCCAATAATAATGTATTTCAGGATATAGACCTATCACTCGCAGGAAAGTATAACCTCACATTTATTGTAAAGAACATTTCAGATAATACTGAAGAAAAAAGACTAGTATACAAAAATATTCCTGTACTTGCAGGAGAAATATCAAAAAATATTCTTGCTGAAGATTTTTATGCAAAAAATTTTTGTAACACTTATCACGCTCACACCACCTTATGTCCCGACTGAAAAAATCAACAATGAAGTCGAGTAACAACAGATAAAAACTCTTATCTGCCTTGAGAAAAGGCTGATATTTATATAAAATTACGTGATAAATACGGGAATCGTATAAATCACAAGGATCTCAAGATTGAACTCCATAATTCTGTCAAAAAGAATCAATGAAAAGGAGAAAGTATTCAAAATAATGCCGTTACTTTGTATCCAAAAACATCTTTTATTGGCAATATAGGAACATTAACAAAATGAATTGAGGACTATTCTTTTCAGATAGAATCATTGGCACCAACAAATGAATTAGAAAATATTCTTTCTATAAAAAATATTTTCTATTGAGATTCTATTATAAAAGATATTGATCTTATACTTATTTCCTATCGCAATCCTTTTACTGTTCAAAACAATCTTTCAGAGATTATTTTTAGCGAACTGAATACAAGTTTTGATATACAAGTGAGCAAGGAAAATGATTTTAGTCCAGATCCATATATTGTTGGAAAATTATCAGTATGAAACCCTCCAGATACCATAAGAATCATAAGCAACCATCCTTGTAAAGAAAATTATCAAGAAAATGGAAATGAAAATACTTTTTGTAATAAATCAGAATTTGATCCTTGGTCAATATTTGGTTTTGATGATACCACTGAAAAAATTACTATAAAACCTGAAATTACCTGAAATGATGCAAAATGAAAACTTGATATATTTGCATGATATACTATATGATGACAAAAAATTTTTCATAAAATTGCTGAAAAAACTTTTACCGTGCAAAAACCTCTTTCGAAAGACATATGAATTCAGGAAGGAATCGGAAATGTGGATCTTGATACCAGTTCATCTCATATGGATAATTCATTTACCTACAATAGTACTCGTATCAAGCTTTTAAATCTTATAGAAAAAAATATTGCATATCTCAAGCGAAATGCTGGTTGAAATTTTGACGGAAAAAACTATGAAATTCTTGAATGAGATCAAACTATTTCTTCTAATTTTTTTGACACAAAGCGTAGTTATATTGTTTTTGGTGGTGATATTATTATCAATTCTGATATTCCTGTTCACACTGAAGAGCCTGTAACAATCATTACTCTTTCTCAGGACAATAAAGGCGGAAATATCAAAATTGCTGGAAATGTAACCAATATCAATGCTACTCTTATCGCTGAAAAATCAATTCTTGGTGCTGATGACATTAAAACCAATCAATTGGCAATTATTGGTTCTATAATGGCGGATAATATCTGTAAAGATACTAGCAACGATAATTGTCTTTTGAATTTGCGAAAAGATTTTAAATTCATTGATCCTGAAAATAAATCAAAAAAGGCAAAAAATTTTGAAAGCAATCCTGATAAAATTATTATTCAATATAATCCTCATATACGCACAAATCCTCCGCCAGGACTTGAAAATTTCACAGAATAAAAACCACTGATATTATACAGTGGTTTTTTAATAGAAAATATTTTCATTAAAAAATTTTTTCTTTTTGAAAAAGCCTCATAAAATGAGGATTTGTGATAGATTTTTATATTTTTTAAAAAAATTTTGAAAAATTCATACTCACTGCATATTCCTCACTTTACCTTTTTATTTTGGAGAAAATTAAACAAATACCAGAAAAGATTCTGAGAACTTTAGATACAATAAGCAATACTGAGAAATTTTTGAAAAATTTTTTAGAATAATCTCTTTTATTATTTTTTTAAAAAAATATTTTTAATTCAAACCAGAAACCAAATCTCACAAAAAATTATTTGCAATTGATAGTCCCATCAGAATGAAAACCAACCATACATGTTCCAGGATTACAGGTTTGATTTGGTCATTTAATTTGTTGGTATTCCGATGCTGGCTTACCTCCAAGATTTTGCGCATTTTTCACTGTTCCTGTGGTATCTTTCTCCCAATTTCCTGAAGCAAGAATTTTATTGAGAATCTCTCCAAATCTACCACCAGAATTAGCATGAGCAACCGCAAAAACACCTCACAAAAACACTATTAAGGCCACAATACCAATAATAACCCCACGAACAAAAAGTGAAAAAAAATTTTTTAAAAAAATATTTGCAGATTTTTGCATAGAATAAAAAATTATGATATAATCATTATATGATAAATTTCCGAAACATCAAGCATATTTTTTTCATAATCGCTATTTGTCTGACGATTCTTTTTGGTTCATACAAAATTTTATTCAAGGACTTTCTTCCAAAAATAAATTATTTTTTTACATATCAAACTGGCAAACAAACAAATGGTGAAAATACTCTCCAAGATTTTATCTACAAACATAATCTTGCGCCAGGAAAAAATATTGTTATTGTTGAAATAGATGAAGAAACTATTGATAGTCTTGGTGGAAAAAGTGATTATTCTATGCTTACCATAGGAAAAGACAAATATGCAAAGCTTGTTGAGATTATCAATAGTTATGGTGCAAAGGCTATAGGATTTGATATTGTTTTTCAAAATCCAGATCCTGAACATGAGGCTTTATTTGTGGAAACAATGAAAAAATATGGCAATGTGACTATTGGAATTGCAGAACCAAATGTTACTAATGCTCAACTTGGAAAAACTAATATTGATATATGTTCTGGAAATACTGATGATATCGAAAGTCTTACTTGCCCATGAACCCCCAGAGCAATATATAGAGACATTCGTTGGTGAAATATTGCTAATTCAAATATTATAAAACACAATCTTACAACCCAAGAAATTGATGCCAAATACGTTGGATATAACATAATGGATTATCCGATGCAAAATATGCTCAAATTCTGATGAGAAGAAAAAGTTTTACGACCACGAGACGGGTATATCTATACCCTACCAATTGCCATGTTATTGCATGAAAATAACCCTATTGTTAGCAAATTAACACGGGAAGTATTCTCTGAATCTCCTCCTAAAAAAGTACAAATCTTGCAACCATATTTTTCAGAATCAGAAGCAAGCAAGCAAGAAAAGCCTTATAGGAGTTATTCTATGAAAAAAATTCTTGAAAACCCAAAAGAATATGCTGATCAATTTAGGGATGCTTATGTAATTATTTGAGAAACAGGAACATTACTTCATGATACTATTCTCTCTCCAGTAACAGGAAATTATATTCCATGAATGTACGCTCACGCTTTTCTTCTCGATGGGATTCTTCAAGATAAACTTTTGAGCAAGCTCAATGAATCTACTGTTTTCTTTCTCTCAACCATCATTACTATTCTTTCAGTCATTATTTATTTTTATCTTCCAAAATATTTTGCACCAGTTTTTGCAATTTTTGCTTTTCTCTTCACTATTTTTATTGCTAGATACTCTTATGATGTATGGCGAGTAGTTTTTGATATTTTTCCTTTTCTTATCGGCTCTTCGCTTGTTACATTTCCTGTGACTTATAGTTACAAATTTTTTGTAGTGGACAAGGATAAACGACAAATTCTCAATGCTTTTTCCCGATATTTGAGCCCGAGTGTAGTGGATATGATTGACGCTAATCAAATTGATGTTACTCTTGGTGGAGAAAAAAAAGAACTTTCAATTTTATTTTCAGATATTGCTGGTTTTACAACGATTTCAGAAAAACTCAATATTAAAGATTTATTTTCACTGATGACAAAATATTTATCAACTATGACAAATATTCTCATCAATGAAAAATGAACGCTTGACAAGTATATTGGTGATGCTGTGATGTGATTCTTTGGTGCGCCTGTTGACGATCCTTTTCATGCGGTTAATGCCTGCAATACTGCTCTTAAAATGCGATGAGCATTATGAGATTTCAATAAAATGCTTGTATCAGAATGAAAAGAAACTATCAATTTTCGTGTAGGAATTGCAACATGAGAGGTTTTGGTGGGAAATATCGGTTCTGAACAACAATTCAATTATACAGTTCTCTGAGATACTGTAAATCTTGCCTCTCGACTTGAAGCCACAGGAAAAGAATACGGCGTGAGTATTATTATTGCAGCGAGCACACGACTGGCAATATGAGATCAGTTTTTACTTCGTGAATTGGATTATATTGCGGTAAAATGAAAAAATGAAGGTGTTCGAATCTATGAACTTCTCGGCCGAGTTGGTGATGATATTGATATGACAAAATACACAGTATATGAATCATGACTTCGTCTGTATAGGGAGGGTAAATATCTGGAAGCTGGAAGAATTTTTGAAAAAAATGCGCCTATCGATCCGCCATCTGATGTTATGATGCGTCGTTGTGTGGCGCTGATCAAATGAGAAATGGAACTAGAAAATGGTGTATATAAAATGACACATAAATAGTCTATTAAAAAATCCTCGTGAGTGAGGATTTTTATTTGTATATTTTTATTTTAGTATATAATATGAAAAATATTTTTAAAAAATTTTTATGCATTTTTTTTTATTTTCAATTTTTGCAATTATTTTTTGTTTTATCAATTATAAAATCATTATTTCAGATCAAAAAACAAAAAAAATTCCAAATAAACACCTATTACAACTCTTAACCTTACTTCCCTTTTGGTATATTTTTCTTTATTTTTTTCCGATTTGAGATTTTGAAATTTTTGGTTTTATTTTTCAGATTTTTTTGAGTTTTTTGATAAGCTTTTTGCTTTTTCATTTTGGAATTTGGAGAGCATGAGATGCAAAATATTTATTAGTTTTAAGCCTTTTTATTCCCTATATTGGGATTATTCCATTTATTGGAAACCTTGGACTTTTAACGCTTTTTTATTTATTTTTATATTTTTTGTGGTTTTTCTTTGGAAAAAGCTTGATACATAAATGATATTTTAAAAATCTTTTACAAAGCATAAAAACCGACATCTGTGATCGATGGAGAATTTACAAAAACAATAAATGATGAAAAACTTTTTCTGTGATTTTAAAGTGGCTTATTGTTTTTTTGATTATTTTTGTCAGCATTAGACTTGCAAGAATTTATCTTTTTTTAGAATTTTTTCAAAATTTTTCTACAAATGAAAATCTTTTAAATATTTTTCAAAAATATCATTTTTATCTTGTTTTTTTCCTTATTGGAGTCACAATTTGACTTTTTTACATCTGAAGAAAAATAATATTATTTTTTAAA
>JBHBSX010000027.1:0-10123 GCA_041779175.1 Candidatus Altimarinota bacterium
AGGAAAAAGAATTATGAACAGAGAATTTTTAGAAAGTATTTTACTAAAATCAGAAATTGCTGGGGATAGATATTATTTTGATATGGAAAAAGATGTCTTTGATAAAGCTATGAAAGGCGATGAAGAGGAAGATTTTTATAAGGAATATTTAAAACAAAGAGAAGTAGGTTTTGAAGTATATCAAAATCAGGTAAAGGAAGAGTTTAATCAGATTTTATTATCAGAAGAATTGTATTTTTTTGCCTCTGAATATAATTATGATGGTGGAAATTTTTTATTGGAACAGGTTATTAACCATCCTTTGTGTGACTTAGAAACAGCAAAAATGATTTATTGGCTTTTATCGCCTACTTATATTTATAAAAAATATGGTAGTTTGGAAAATTGCCCAAAAGAAGATTATATTTGTTATGATGATGCAAAACTTTTAATGACAATTGAAGAAAAAGTAAAAAATAAAGAGTTTAAAACAGGGCTTCGAGTAGAAAAAAATGAGTGTGTTATAGAAATGATAGAAGAAACAAATTTTTCTGTTGAACCTTTTGTAAATATTCCGGAAGATTTGAGAAAAATATAAATTTTAATTTTTAATGAAAGGAGCAATATTATGAACAATTTAGATAAGAAAAGACTACTACAAGAATATCAAATCAAGCAAATGGAAAAATTTGAAAAAAGTCTGCCAATGGAAAAGAATTTATTTTATGAATTATTTGATTACTTAGATGACAAATCAGAAACAGTGAGATGTAAGCACGATTTTTCTTTAACAAATGAATTTTTGAAAGATAAAAATGTAGATATTGAAAAGGTACTAGAATTTTTGCAAGTAAATGGTGCCGGCTGTGATTGTGAAGTGATTTTTAATGTTGAAGAAAAGTTTGAAGAATAAATTTTAACTTTTAACAAAAATTTTATGAAAAAAATTCTCACTTTTCGTGTTTGTGCCGAGTGATTTACCAAACTCAAAAACGGAATTGTAGAAAATCGTTTTCGAGAAAATACCAAACACTGGCAATCACGACTTCTGGACAAAGAATGAAATTTCAAAAAATTTGATGAAATTGAAATTATCAATGGTTATAACAAAGATTCGCCACGAGCAAGAGTTGAGTTTGGCTGAATACAAGCCACAATCAATGCTGAATGAATTCCAGGTTTTGAAATACAACTTGGAAAAATTCTTGAAATTCAGGAATAAAAATTTTTTAAAAAATAATTTTATACATATGAACTACAACACACTTCAACAAGAATGGAATGAAAAATGAGAAAAATATGCAAAAGAAATCAATGAAATGGTGGATTTTATAGATAAAAATTGATGGGAAGAATGGGAAAAACTCAAGAAAAAAGAAGCAGAAGATAAAAGAGAACATTTGGCAAAAGAAGTTTATAAACTTTTAAAAGAAGCAAATGAAAATGAAAATATTGACGATTTTAGAAAAAATTTTTTACCTTCAAGAGAACCTTTTATAGAAATTGTCGAAAAGAATGGAAAATTTATTTGAGATATGCATTTTATCGAAAATGAAAAAATTGTTTTTATGATATGAGCTTCGTATGAAGACAGAAGAACTTATATTCTTGATTGAGAAAAAATTGAAAAAATTTCTGATGAAATTAGAAGCATCGGAAAATCTCACAAAAATAATATTTTTGCTATTGCTTATGATGAAAAAATAGAAATTTATGAATGATTTTTTGGAAAAAAACTCAGAGAATTTGAAAGAAAAATTACAAAATGAAAAACTGAAAAATATGAAGATGAAAGTGAAAATTTTGTTTTTCCTATTACCAAACTAATTCCTTTTAATAATTGAGAAAAAGTTTTGCTTATAAGTTCAAGCGGATTCTATCTTATTTCTGAAAATGAAGAGAAAATGCTCTCTTTGGATTTGTGAATAATTGATATGGAAAATGCTTGTTTGTCGCATAACAATGAGTATATTACCATTTGATGTCAGGATAGCGATTTTATTATTTTTGATAAAAATTGAGAAAAAATTGGTGAAATCTGACCACAAAGTTCATCATATCCACATTTTTGTATTTTCTCAAAAAATGATAAATTTCTTGCTATGAATTCTTGTCATTTTTATAATTGAGCCACTTGCGTGGTGGAAGAAAAAAATTTTACAGAAAAAATCGAGGCTTGGGATGAAAATTCTGATAAATATAAAATTATTGATGAAGAAATGAGAATTTATACTTGAGTAGCAACAGAAAAATATTTTATTTTTGGTGATGCTTATGGCTATATAAGAGCCGTTGACGAAAACTGAAATCATATTTGGAGGCATTATCTTGGTTCTACAATTTCAGGAATTACTATTTCTGATGATGAAAAAACTCTTTGGGTTGGAAGTTATTCGGGAATTTTGCACAAATTACAATTATTTGAAGGGCAAGATTCTCATACAATTGGAAGCTGAAATCACAAAGAAGAAAGAAGATTTATTTTTTGGAATGAAGAAAAAATTTTAAAATGGTAATTTTCAAAAATTTTTTCAAAAATTTTTTCCATATTTTCGTACTTGGCGAAAATTGCCCATTCAAAATATTTTTAACTTTTTAACTTATGTCTTTTTTTCCTAATGTTTCACCAAAGCAGTCATTTCCTGCTTTGGAATCGGAAGTTCTCGCTTATTGGAAAGCGAATAACACTTTCAAAAAATCAATAGAATCTCGTCCTGCGGACAATCCATATCGCTTCTATGACGGACCACCATTTATTACAGGAACACCACATTATGGTTCACTCTTGTCTTCAATTGTAAAAGATACAGTTGGTCGTTATTGGACAATGAAAGGAAAGCGCGTGGACAGAGTTTGGGGTTGGGATTGTCACGGGCTTCCTATTGAAGAAAAAGTTCAAAAAAAACTTGGACTCCACTCAAATAAAGAAATCGAAGAACGCGGAATCAAAGAATTCATCGACGGCTGTTATGAATACACTCAAACCACTTCGGCAGAATGGGATTGGTATATCGACAAAATCGGTCGTTGGGTTGATATGGATCGCGCGTATCGCACTATGGATCAGGATTATATGGAATCTGTGATGTGGGTTTTCAAACAACTTTGGGACAAAGGCCTTATCTACAAAGGAAAGCGTGTTTCGCTGTATTCTTGGAAACTTTCAACACCAATTTCCAATTTTGAAGTAGCAATGGATGATACATATCAAGATGTGAATGATCCAGCAATTACAGTGAAGTTTGAATTGACGCAAGACCAAAAATGCGCCGACGAAAAAGAATGCGGACAATTTGAATACACAGAAGACGGATATCTTCGTTATGTTCTCGGTGTTACCAAAAATGAAAACGGCGAAATTTTGCAATTGAAAAATAAAAAACATGGCGGAAAATGGCAATGTCCAGGTGGGAAAATTGACAAATGAGAAACCGCAGAACAAGCACTTAAACGCGAAATCAAAGAAGAACTTGGAGTTGATTGTGAAATTATTTCAAAAATTTCTGAAAATAAAATTTTCACAAGTGGAACGATTTGGCAAGGCGAATATTATGAAGTAAAACTTCTTGGAAAACCAGTAATTCAAGAACCACACAAACACGAAAAAATCGAGTGGGCGAAAATTTTTATAAATGAAAATGATGAAAAAATCCTAAAAACCGAAACAGAAGAATATTCTGATAAAAATTTCATTGAAAGAAATTACGATTTATTGCACCTTTTCCGTGGCGAAAATAATCCTGGAAAAATCTCTATTCTCGCTTGGACAACAACACCTTGGACAATTCCTGCAAATATGGCGCTTGCTGTTGGAAAAGATATTGATTATGTTCTTGTCAAAAATGGTGATGAGCAATTTATCGTCGCAAAATCCCGTGTCGAAGCGGTTTTTAAAGGGAAAGGAGATTATGAAATTATCCGAACTTTTAAGGGCGAAGAACTTGTAGGAATGAAGTATCAACCACCATTTGATTATTTTTACAAAAATCAAAATAATGACAAAAATCATACGGTATATCATGCAGAATTCGCAACAGATACAGACGGAACGGGTATTGTACATGTGGCACCAGAATTTGGTGATGTGGACTATATGCTCGGAAAAGAAATCGGGCTTACTATCACAGAAGCGGTAGACAATGAAGGAAAATACACTTCTCAAATCCACGATTATGCAGGAACTCATTATCTCGATGCTAACAAAATCAATGTTGAGAGAATGAAAGAAAATGAAACACTTTTCAAAAATGAGTCTATCACTCACCGCATTCCATTCTGTCCACGATCAGGAACGCCTCTTATGCAAAAAGCGCAAGATTCTTGGTTTATTGATATTCAATCACAAAAAGAAAAACTTCTTGCCGCAAATGAAAAAATCAATTGGTTTCCAGAATATCTCAAATATGGTCGCTTTGCCAAAGGTATTGAATCAGCACCAGATTGGTGTATTAGCCGAACTCGTTTTTGGTGATGTCCTATGCCAATTTGGCTTTCGGAAGATGGAAAAGAACAACTTGTAGTTTCAAGTCGTGAAGAAATTTTTGAATACAACAAACCATATGGACAATTAGAAAAAAGAGAAGTTGACGGCAAGACAAAATATTTTTTCACAAAATGAGAATTTGCTGGACAAGAACTCAATCTTCATCGTCCATATATCGATGAAATCAAATTACAATCACCAACAACAGGAGCAGAACTTACAAGAATTAAAGAAGTTCTTGATGTATGGATGGATTCTGGTTCTATGCCATATGCACAAATGCACTATCCATTTGAAAACAAAGATGCTATGGAAGCAAGTTTTCCAGCAGATTTTATCGCGGAATATGTGGGGCAAGTTCGTGCATGGTTCTATGTAATGCATGTTCTCGGTGTACTTCTCGGAGAAAATATCAAAAATACAATAGAACCAACACCAAGTTTTACTAATGTGATCACAACTGGTGTTATCAATGGAAATGATGGTCGAAAAATGTCAAAATCATTTGGAAACTATCCTGATCCACGAGCCACAATTGAAAAATACGGAGCTGATCCAATTCGCTTCTACATGCTCAATTCGCCACTACTTTCTGGTGGAGATATGGACTTCAAAGAAGAGGGAATTATCGAAACTATCAAATCTGTGATGCTTCCAGTGTGGAATACCTATTCATTCTTCACAACATATGCCAATATTGATGGCTGGAAACCAACAGAAAATGCCGAAATCAATCCAACAAATCCGCTTGATAAATGGATTCTCTCTCGTCTTCAAATCCTTATTGGAAAGGTTCACGAAGCTATGGAAGCCTATGATGTGAGTCGCGCCACTCGTTCTATTGTGGAATACATGGGAGAACTTACAAATTGGTATGTTCGTCTTTCTCGTCGCCGTTTCTGGGGTTCAGAAATGACAGAAGACAAAAATTCTGCATATTCCACACTTCACACGGTTCTTGTAGAGATTTCAAAAATTCTTGCACCATATATGCCATTTATGGCGGAAGATATGTTCCGTGGACTTACTGGTCGCGAATCTGTGCATCTCGAATATGTGACTCTGCCAAATGAAAAACTCATTTCAGAAGAACTCAATCGTGATATGGAACTCGCTTCAGAATTTGTTTCTCTCGGACTCGCACTTCGTTCTCGCAAAAATATTCGTGTTCGTCAACCACTTGCAAGCATTACTTTGCCAGTCAAACTTGATCAATATTATGAAAATATTATCAAAAGCGAATTGAATGTGAAAGAAATTTTTGTAGAAAATCCAGAAAATCTCGCCAAAAAAATCTGTAAACCAGATGCTCGCAAAATCGGTCCAAAATTCGGAAAAGATGTTCAAAAAATTATCGTTGCTGCCAAAAATGGTGATTTTAGCGAAAATTCTGATGGAAGTATTCAAGTGGGAAAATTCCGTCTTGAAGATGGAGAATTTGTTATTGAATATCTTGCCAATGATGCCACTGCCGATATTGAAGGTGGTTATGGAACGGTTATTGCTATGGATACAACTTTGACAAATGATCTTATCTGTGAAGGTATTGCCCGCGATATTATCCGCCAAATCCAAGATATGCGTAAGGAAGCGGATTATCAGGTGACTGACAAGATTTCTCTCGCACTTTCTGGTGACAAACTTTCAGAAATCCAAAATTTTGTTTCTATGATAGAATCAGAAACACTTTCAACTCTTGTTTCTTCGCTTGATAATGCGGATATTAGCAAAGAGCTCGAACTTGAAGATTTTGGCAATATTACTATTGCTCTCAAAAAATAATTTTCAAAAATTATTTACAAAAATAAAATCCCCATTATTTTGGGGATTTTTTTCGGAGTTTTTGGTAAAATTTTATAGAAATAAAGATAAAAATTACAAAAGATAAAATTATAATATAAAAATAATTTCAAAAATTATCTTTTTCAGCATCATATACTAACAATTCTACATCTTCCTGAAAAGAGTGAGTATATATTTCCTGTCAAGAATCATCAGAAATTTTTTCTATTTCTTGATCATCAGACGGAAAACATTCTTGAATATTGAGATTTTGATAAAAATTTTTACTGAGAGTTGCAGACAATTCCCAAAAATTATTATTTTTATATAAAAATCCAAATATTTTACCATTATATGTATGAAAATCTTTCAGTGAAGTTAAGACTAAGTGATTTCAAATCCTGCAAGTTTGAAATCAGGGTGCCCCACCAGTTTCCGAAACATAAGCATCACGACATTGAATTTCTCAAAAAAATTTGCAAATCTCTACTCGAAATCATGTACTATGATGATCTGGAAGTATTCACTGAGTAAAATTATCAATTTTAATTCGTCAAACCATTACACTATCTTCCATCAATCGATATTGTTACATAGCCAATTACAGGATGAGTAGCAGGACTATATACTTTCGCAGTATAGAAAAATTTTTCATAAGAAATATAGGGAAATTTATTTTTCCAAAGTGGTTCTTCTTGGGAATTCTGTAAATATTGATATGCAAAATCACGAGCGAGAATTAAAGTTTTTTCTCTTTCTGATTGTATTCTTTCATAATAATTCGATGCTAATTCTTGTGCAGAAACAGAAGGAATAGTATGGTTTAGAGAAAAAGACGATAGAGTTCCTATAAGAGAAACAATTGCAATACCTGTAAATAATTTTTTACAACTTCATTTTAACATATAAAATAGCGGGTAAAAAAGTAAACAGAATATTTGTATTTGCTGAATATAATTGCAAACTAAAGAAATTATAAAAATAATTTTACTTTTTGCAATTTTTTTCATATTGACTTTTTGAGGAAATTTTTCATAATTTCTGTATGAAAATCCACATTATTCGCCACGCCCCAACTCAAGAATGAGAACAAGATATTCTTCTCTGAGAACTCGAAGGAACCTTATCAGAATCAGGAAAAAGAGAATATCACATAATAATTGAAGAATTTTTTCAAAAAATTTCACCAAATTGCATTCTGTGTTCCGCACTTAATCGAAACAAAGAATCAGCCAAACTTTGGCAAGGCAAATTTCCGTCTATTCCACTTATAGAAGATTCGCTTCTTAATGAGAAAAAACTTGGAAAATCCGCTTGAAAATCATCACAAGAAATCAATTGGCAAGAATACGAAAAACTTCCTTTTCTCGAACGCAAACACAAATGATGAGAAAGTTATTTGGAAGTTCTCTCTCGCGCAAAAAAATTTTTAAAAAATTTACAAAAATCAGATTATAATGAAGTACTTATAATCGGGCATTCTGCTTGGATTATAGCATTTTTGTCGATTATTAATCAGGAAAGTATAGAAAAAATTATCGAGAAAAAAGAATATAATAATTTTGTAACAAGAGAAATTCTTTAGATTTGCTTTTATTTGTTATATTTCGACAAGCTCAATACGACAAACCTCTATCACCCTGAGTCTGTCGATGCGCGAAAATGCGAGTGTCCGACATTTTGTCGGCACGACACATTATAGCCATACCACCGAGTGCGAGATTTGCGAGTGATAACGAAGCAAAGTAATATACAAGTGTGGTGCGGGTTTAAAAAATTAAAAAGTAAACTTTTTCAATTTGCTTTTTAAAAAATTTTCATATACTTGCACTACCTTCCGCTTATGATGGAAGGCGGATGGTTATTATTTACCATCACATATGTGTTTATTTATGAGAAAATTCTGTATTTTACTCATAATATTTCTGAATATAGAATATTGGATTCTACAACAAAAAATCCGAAAATTCTTTCAGAAATAATAAAAATCCCCGCGGGAACGGGGATTTTTGAATGGTTAAACCATCACATATGTTTATTGTCCTTTCGGACTTGTGAGTATTATAGCATTTTTGTTGTAAAAAGCAAATTTTTATAAAATTTTCCCTCATTTTTCCCCTTGTTTTTCTTGTATTTTTCCCTATAATCTCACAAATTTTTTTAAAAAATATGATTATTACATCACTTGGACACACACAATTTCTTGTTGATATCAACAATTCTCAAAACGAAAGTGTCAAAATTCTTATTGATTCTTGGATTTCTGATTATGTATTGGGTGATCTTATGGAAAGAAGTGTCAAGATTATTCCTGATTATCAAGCCATTTCTGGACTTGATGCGATTTATATTTCACATTCACACAGCGATCATTTTGATCCATATGCGCTTATCAAGATTTTTGACAAAAATTTTGAAAAAACGCCAATTCTTCTACTTCCATACACGCTTGAATATCTCGTTCCGCTTATTCGCGAATATCTCGGCGATATCAAAATCGAAATTCTTTTTCCTAATAAAAACTTCATTATCAATGGTATCACTATTGCGGGACATATTTTTTCGCAGAATTATATTACCAATGAAGACGATGTTATGATGATTTCAATTCACAATGATAGGGAAATGATGTTTGCCGAAATTGATACTTTGCCCGAGGAAGATAATTTTGAAGTTCAGAAAAATCTTTATAATATTCTTACAAAGAAAAAATTTGACAGCGTTCTCTATATTGCGAGCCGAAATGAAATGGAAGGACAGATTCCGCTTTTTGACAAGCCGGCCGAAAAACGCAAAAATTTTCGCAGCGAATATATTCACGAACGCAAAGCACAAATGCGTTATTCATATGAAAAATTTGCTTATGAGGATTTTGAAGATTTTCCAAATATTTTCACTATTCCCAATTTTTGTCGTGGATTTATTGGGCAGGGAATTACCTATCCATCGCTTGTAGATGAGAAACTGGGGCTTGCAAGTATTTTTCCACTTGATGAAATTGCGTCAATTGAGTCGGATTATGCAGCGCAATATGATTATAATTTTCCACAAAAAGCGCTCAATCCAGGTCGTCAGTATCGCATTGAAAATGGGAATATTGAAACTGGTCGCAAGGATTGTCCGATTGGAAAACTTGTGATTTCTCATACGCACAATAATGAATTTGCAGGTGCGCGCAAATGTGCAGACTTTCCACTTTTGAAAGATTTTCCATTGACAAAAAATGAATCCGAATACGAAAAACTCACACTTGATATTCTCAATCATCGATTTTTGCCTTATTGGTCAGCAAGTTCAGTAGCGAGTTTGCGTGATGGACTTTTGCAAAATAACGGACAGTATACGATTTTGTTTTTGAATAACGATAAAAGTCCAAAATTTGCCTTTCAATTTTCTTTTGCAAAACAATTTTTTGAAAAAATTTCAACAGAAAATATTTCCACCAAAAACGCTGATGAAACCTATTTTCATAGAGATTTTATTGATTTTATCGAAGGTCGTCAGGAATTGTATTCCAATTTTTGGCATACACTTGAACCCAAGAAAAAATACCGACTTTGGACTTGTCTCGGCGCGAATTTTATGAATCATGATTTAATTATTGCAAAATATCGTTTTCATTTTGAACGCGCAAAATCCTGAAAAAATATCAATTCTTTTGTGGAACCAATTCTTGAAAAAATCGTGAAAAATAGCAAATAAACCCACTTTTTATGGGTTTATTTTTTGGGGAAAATTTTTAATTATTTTTTGAAAAAGTTTTTAAAAAGCTAATGACCTCCTCCCCGCATTCCGCTTCGCTTCATACTGGGTTTCCTTTAGTAGCTTTTATGAAAATTCCAAATATCTTTGCTGTTTGGGAATATCTTCTTTTCATTG
>JBHBSX010000028.1:0-3168 GCA_041779175.1 Candidatus Altimarinota bacterium
ATCCTTTCAAGTCCCCCTGTGAGGGGGGGATTTAGGTGGGGGATAAAAATTTGAAAATATTTTGTGGGGGGTTATAATTTTTTGAAGTTTTTCTTAAAAAAGGTCGTTTAACTTTCAAAACCTCCTGATTTTTTTGAAAAGTTTTTTAATTTTTTCAGAATTTTTTATGAAAAATATTTTAGATAGTTTATTTTTTTAAAAGTCCCCCTGTGAGGGGAGATTTAGGGGGAGATAAAATAATGAATAAAGGTTTCTTAATTTTGAGAACCCCCTGTGTCCTTCTTGTCAGGGGGGATGGGTTTTTTGGAAAATATTTTTTGAATAATTTTTTTTGGAGATTTTTTTAGAAAAATTTTGAGACTTTTGAAGTTTTTTTAGAAAAAATAAAAGATCGCTTATTTTCTAGAACCCCCCCTAAATCCCCCCTCACAGGGGGACTTGAAATATGTTTCAAAATAATTTCTTGAAATGCGAACTCTAAATCCCCCTCACAGGGGGACTTGAAAGATTGGGAATTTTTGAATATTTTTATGATTTTTTAAAGAAAAGTAAAAAAAGTTTCTTGCTTTTTGATCTGCCCCTTAAAAAAGAGGAGGATAAAAAACTCCCCCCGAACCCCATCCGAGGGTCTAGAGAGAGAAAATACGCAAACATAAAAATAAAATTCTAGGGTTTTTATTTCAATTTTTCTAAAAATTTTATCACATTTACTATACATTCTTCATTCCTTTTCGGAGAGCTTAAGAAAAAATACAAGCAGATATCAAGAATAAGAACACTGTGATTTTAAATAAAACAAAGAACACTCTGTGATTTTAAATAAAACAAAAAACACTCCACCTGAATTAATATTTTCCCTATTTTAAAATTCAAGAATTTTCCAACCTTCAGTATCTTGTACTAATATATACATAACATTATCATCCCCGAACTGCAATGAGTTTGGATCAATATCAATCCAAGAATCAGTAAGCACTTTTCCCATCTTATTGATATGATAACCATTGGCTAATTTTTCTATAAAAACATATCTGCGAGGATTAGTAGAATCAAAAAGAAAATAATCATTTGAAATATCAGGACGAACAGCATAGCCAGAATTCTTTACGAGTTCATTAATATTACGATAAATTGACCATTTATTATTGCGAAGTCCAACAAAAATAACCCCAGCATTATCCGCCTCTAGAACAGGATTCATATATCCATCAAGATCACACAAATTTCCATGATATCGCGTAAAAAAACAGTATTTTTCCCCACCCTGTGGTCGCCCAAAATAACTAAAACCACTTGTATTTTGTTCTATAAAAACTTCTCGAATCTCATCAAGCTTGCGATCCAAAATTACTCCATTCAATACCACAGAAAAACTTTCATCAGAATTTTTAATAACATACAAAACATCTGAAGCATTCATTCTAAGTGTCCCCTGAACATAATTGGGATACATAGAGTGAACAATAGTATTATTTTTTACAACCATTTTGTTAAAAGAACTATCCCCCACAATCATAGTAATCTCGTCATGCGTCACTGCATATCTCAATATAGCTGGAAATATTTCCGTAATTGGTTGAGAATTTTTATAGAGAGCATGTCCATCCTCAAAATATGCTCGCCAATACAAATCCCCTGTAGTTTCTACATACGTGAATAAATCAGGAGTTGCTCCTGCTATTCCAAAAATTCGTGAACCCTTTTCCGTAACCAGTTCTATATTATTATTCTCATCAACAAATACCAAAAATGTTTCTTGTAAATTTTCTACTGGAGTTTGTCCTATCCATTGACCATTTTCTATAACTTCTCCTGTTTTTTGTATAAAAAATGTTCTATCACCAAATTGTCTTACTGTAAGCAAATCATCAGGACGAGAAATTATTTTTTCTGAAGGATATGCAATTGTTGTTCATGATTGCGTTCCTATAAAAGAAATAATATTCTTTTTTCTATCGTATGAAAAATCCGAAATCGTTTCAAAAGGAGCTGACAAGCTCAGCCCTGAATCTGTTTTTGTTGTATTTTTTGAAAAAATTTTTTCAATATTACTCGTATGAATATTTTTTGCAGCATTTTTTTCAGCAACAAAGACTACAAAGGCTGATAATAAAGAAAAAATAACAACTCCTGTTATGGCAATAATTTTTTCATAATAATCCAAAATTGGATTGTTTTTTAAAAGTTTTTCCTCTGTTTCATCTTTTAAAAACACAATAATCAAAAAAATCAAGCCAATTAACAAAAAAATCCAACCCCAAGAAAAATATCTCAACAAATTACCCGAAAAACTTTTAACAATTCACATTATCGTCATCAGTCAAAGAGATACAATGACAATAATTAAAAAAGCTACAAAAAGCTGTGAAACCTTATGCCAACGAAGAATAGAAAAAATAAACAACAAAACAAGAGAAGCAAGTATACCATAAGCAACATACTGCATATTGGTCATTGCATATGGCATATTAATAGTTGCATCCCCAACTGTCGGTGCAATCATTCCAGTAAAAATACTTACCACTGCCATCAACAAAAAATGTGTCCGAGAGATATTCATAAACAGAAAAATATACTACACATATTACAATTTTTTTGTAAAATGCAAGTTTTTTTATGAGATTTTTATAAATTTTTTCTGATTAAAAAGCAAAACCCGTATATATTCTTATATTTAATTTTTTATATATAGACTCCCCCTCAACAAGAGAGCAAAAAGGAGGGGCTAAAAATTTTTTGAAAAAATTTTTAGTCTTAGAAATAAGAAAACAACTCCTGATCTTCATTTATCAGAAAAATCCTTATATCGATGACTTTTTAGCAGTAAGGATTTTCACCTAAAATTCTATGACCTCTTCTTTTTTTGAAGTCACCATGAAATTGAAATCCAATATATAATATACTTTTATATTTTATGTTTTTTAAAAAATTTTTTAAAAATTTATATTTATTATATATTTCCTAACTCTCAAGAACTTAGAAGAAAGAGAAAAATAAATACCCTCATTAGACACTAGTTTTAGATAAAATAAAAAATCCTCCTTTCGAGAGGAGCACATGGAAAGAAGAGTGATTTGAGAATTTTTTATTTTAAAAAAATCTTTAATTTTTGATTCACTATCACCCTTTTTATTAGGAGAGAAATTTTCATTTTTATTAGGGGAGAAA
>JBHBSX010000029.1:0-3278 GCA_041779175.1 Candidatus Altimarinota bacterium
AAAATTCTTAATTATGCAAAATAGGGGGCTTTGAAAAAACCTTTAAATAAGTGGTTTTTTAATTATTTTTTAAAAAATCATATTCGCCACACACCCCCAGCCCCCTAACTTAGAGGGAAATAAACGAACTTGTAATATATCACTGAAACAAAAGAGGTTTAAAAAAATTTTATAAAATTCCAAAATTCTTAATTATTAAATCTTAATTCTTCATTTATAAGTTATATTTTTCCTCAATTTTATAGAAAATAAACAAAAGTGAATACGCAAAATAAAAAAATCTCCTTTATGAAGATTTTTTATTTTTTTCAGTATTTTCATCAAAACAATTGATAGACCAGCGTTTACCAGCAAGTCCACATACTGTTTTCATATTTTTATCAACTTTTTCCAATTTTTCTGGCTCAATTCAAAATGAAGCCAAAGCATCGAGGCGATTATTTTTTCGCAAAGAATCATACGCACCATAGCACTTTTTTGTATCTGCATTCATATAACCAACTTAGAATAAAATTATTTTACAACAAATATAAAAATAAGTCAAATATTTTTTAAAATTTTTGCAAAAATTTTCTTTTTTCATATAATATTTTTTATGAATATTCACTTGCAACTTGCCAATTATATCACACGATATGCACCTTCAAAGACAAAAATTTTGGCTTATTTAACAAAAAAATGACAAGAAAATCCTGAAATACTTCTCACTGAAATGTGATACAATGAAGATTTGATGCTTGATATGTGGATGAGAACTTTTCTCAATACAGGAAAATGAGTTTTTGAAATTAAGCAAAAGCTTTTGAATAAAGGCTTTGTTCATGAAGATATAGAAAAGAAATTAGAAAAATTTTCTGAAGAAATTCACGACTGGGAAATTTTTCGTGAAAATATTTCTCGAAAAATTGCTTTTAAAATACAAAAATGAAAATCTCTACAATGTATCAAACAAGAACTTATTGGAAAATTTCCGTATTTCAAAGAAGAAATTGGAGAATTATTGCAAGACTTTTCTGATTCATCTGGGCTTGCAAAAGAAATACAAAAATATCAACAAAAATATAATCTCGCAAATTCAAATGAAAAACAAAAATTTTTTCAAGCAATTATGCGAAAATGATTTCGTTATGATGAAATTCGAAATTTTTTGGAAAGCACGGAAGAATAAAAAAATTAAATCACTATTTTATTTCAAATTATTTCTCTCCTTATTCCTAAAAAACCGAGCATTTTGTATCAACACGCTCGCAAAATTTTTGAAGAAAAACAATGCTGTCGCGTCTTTGTATTCCGTTTTGCCATTCAAGGCAAAACTATTTCAGATAAAATTTTTAAACATTCATTGATTTTACAACCGCCAAGACTTAAGAAAATCCAACTGTTTGAGCGTAATGCAATGAAGCGAGTTTCCCTAAAGGAGGCTTTGCACTGGATTTTTAGAATTTTTTTAAAGTCTTGCAACTTACAAAATAAATAAAATAAAGATTTTAGATTGTATTCAAATTTGCCTTGAATGGCAAATTCTTAAAATCTCGCGATAGCTTTGTTTAGCAAGCGAACAAACAGCTCCCCGCGAGCAAAATATATTTTGCAAACATTTTATTTTTTGAAATTTTTTTAAAAAATTTTTTAGCTAAAATATATTTTGTTCAGTTTTCTATAGTTACTTTTGGTCAAGAAAAAGTAACATAAGATGAATGTGGGGAATAGGAAAAAGTGGAATTTACGAAATAATTATACTTAAGATTAAAAAAATAATTTTTAAAAAAATTTAAAACCTAATTTATAAATGCATTTATGTATATTTGTTCAAATTGTAAAACAGAAAGTCTCAAATGGTCGGGAAAATGTCATGTTTGTGGCGAATGGAACACGCTTGAAGAAAAACAAAAAACCGTAATAAAAAAATGAAAAATCCAAGCAGGAAATGCAAAAGAAACAAAAAAACTTATTATCAATGCAAGTTCCGAAGTAACAAGATATATATCAAGTTCATCAGAATTGGATGGAGTATTGTGAGGCGGACTGGTGGCTGGATCACTCGTACTTCTCTCTGGAGAGCCCGGAATCGGAAAATCCACACTTTCCTTGCAGATGAGTTCTTGGTATGCAAATAACAATACTCCTGTGTTGTATGTTTCTGGAGAGGAATCAGTTTTGCAAATTTCTGGGCGAGCAAGACGATTGGGAATTGTATGAGAAAATATTGATATTTTATCAGAATCTGATTTTGAAAGTATTATTGCAACTATAGAAGATTCTGAAGCAAAAGTTGTGATTATTGACTCATTGTCCGTACTTTCATCATCGAGTCTGGACGGAACTCCTGGAAGCATTTCACAGATTCGTGCCATGACAGAAATGTGTATGCAAGTTGCTAAAAAGCTTGATAAATCTATTATTCTTATCGGACATGTCACTAAAGATGGATCTATTGGCGGACCAAAAGCATTGGAACACTTGGTTGATGTTGTACTATTCCTTGAAGGACTTCGCACCGAAAATTATCGTATTTTGCGCGCATTCAAGAATCGTTTTGGTGCTACAGATGCGGTAGGATTATTCCGCATGGATGCTGATGGTTTAAAAGACTTATCAAATCCTGGAATGGAATTTATTGATGAAAATAATTTTTCACTTTCTGGATCAGCCCTCACGCTCACCATAGAAGGAAATCGTCCCATTCTTGTAGAAATTGAAGCATTGACAACATATACCAAATTCTGATATCCAAAGCGCTCGAGTCGTGGTATCAATACTGGGAAACTTGATTTGCTCGTGGCTGTCATGACCAAATTCGCTGATATGAAACTCGATTCTTCCGATGTATATATCAATGTAGCGCGTGGCATCAATCTTACAGAACCTGGCGTTGATCTGGCTTGTGTTATGGCAATTATTTCATCCAAAAACAATATTTCACTTGGAAGGACTATTTTTCTCGGAGAAGTATCACTTACTGGTGTTGTCAAAAATGTTTTTCTCTGTGAGAAAAGACTTTTTGAAGCTTCAAAACTTGGTTTTCTAGAAGCAGTAATTCCAGAAAATTATGATGGAAAACTTCCTGAAAATATGAATATTATTCGAGTAAAAAATATCTCCGAAGTTGCCAAAAAATTTGGAAAATAATTTTTTCAAAAAAACTTTTGACTTTTAAAAAATTTCAATATAATGCTTTTGTCTTAAGGACAACCGCATTGTATTCCTCGATAGCTCAGCGGTAGAGCAACCGGCTGTTAACCGGTAGGTCACTGGTTCGAATCCAGTTCGGGGAGCCA
>JBHBSX010000030.1:0-3514 GCA_041779175.1 Candidatus Altimarinota bacterium
CATAACTTTATATTTTTTGCAAAATTATTGAAAATATGTACAGGAATTATTTTTTCAAAAAGCTTTCAATATCTTGTTTTTGATGTTTGTTTTTGTATTTTAAAAGTTTGTGTCTGGGGAGAATATAGAATTTTGATAATAAAAATTTTTATAAAAAAAGTTCAATATCAGTATGGAAATAAAAAATTTATAAAATTTTTACAAAATCTCTCAATTTTTTTGCAATAAATTCAAAAGAAAAAATTTTTAAAAAATTTTTCATATAAAGATTTTTCATTAAAAAAATCCCTAATACATATTAGTGATTTTTTTAATGAAAATATTTTTTATAACTATGTGCTTTCAGATATTTTTGCAATATCAACAGTTTGAAGTTCTTCGGGCATTTTTCCAGTCATAGCATAGTATAAAAGCAAAACACGAATAATAGTGTCGCAAGTAGATCCGATGAGTCGAATAATATAGAGAATGGCATACACAATACCTGTAACAATAGTTATTGATTTTACGCTTTCTAGACTAAGGTTTGACCAGTCAACTACAGCATAAATCATAAGCGCACCAAGAAGAAATGCTATAAAAAAAAATAAGACTCATAGCAGCGTTTGATGCTACATGAAGTATTGCTCGCTCGCCCCAAGTTTTTTTAAATAATTCCAGTGATGTTTTCATAGAGTCTTTCACCCCTTTATTAGTTAAAACCATGAGGCTAAAGGAAAAATATGTCATAATATTCCATGTTGCCGTCAAAATTTTTTTAACAATTTTTCCAATTGCTGGAACTTTTTCAAAAATTTTACAAAATTGTTCAATAAGAAGAAAAACTGTAGACTCTACTAATGACCAAACAAAAATTTTTCCAATACGGCGGAATGCGGAACCAATACCATCAAAAAAAGAATTATCTTGTCCCGCGAGGCGTCGTTCTACCGATGTGGCAATAGCCGCACGAAAAAAATATGAAATAAAGGAGGATAAAAGATAAAAAATAAATCCCACAAGCACCAATATTGCTTCCAAAGCATTATTTTCCATATTTGCAAGATTGTCCCAGTTGAGAGCACCCAATAAGACGAGCACAAGAATAGTGATTCCGAGCACAATAAATGTACATATTGCTGATAAAACAGAATACCAGAAAAGCTCTGCATCACGAGAAATATAGAAAAAAGCAGTTTTTGTAAGACTCCAGCTTACAGAAAATTTTTTATAAATAGCATCAAACATATAACAAAACATAGAATACAAGTATATTGTATACTATTTTTTAAAAAAATGCAAAAAATGACGCTTTATAATAATACTTTAATACGGGGTTTTATTTGCTTTTTGAAGTTCCTTGTGTATTTCCTCAAGAAGTTTTTCCATATTTTCAAAATTATCATTATAATTTGTTGATTCTGTATAACGAGTAATTTCGGCTTGAACTTTGTTGACATATGGTTCTAATTCTTTTCCAATAAGTGGAAGATTAATGAGTCTTGCAAGAAACCATCCAATAATAGCAATAACCACGGCAGCACCAATAAGGGCTCCTATACCTCGTGCAACGCCTGCCACAAAATTTGGCCAAAGCATTTTCCAAGGTGAGCGAATATATTCCATGAATTCATCTAATCCTGAAGATTCTATAGCCATAATAAAACGCTCTAAATCTTTTTTTTCTGATTCTGTCAATTCTTTTTTAATTTGTTTTTGATTAGATGTTTTTTGCAAATTTTTTGCATCTTTTGAAATATTTTTTGATTGTTTATAAAAAAAAGACGGTCGCATAAAAACTAAATTACTATCACAAATAATATACAAAAAAGAAAATATTGCAAAAAAAAGTTTTTTGAATACAATGCGGTCACATATTTGTCCTCGCATAGTTAAGTGGAATAACAAGGCACTCCTAAGGCTTAGTCACAAGTTCGATTCTTGTTGCGAGGACCATTTTTATTTTTCAAAAATCATGTTTAATAACATGAAATGTGGAAATTATACTATATATCATTATTTTTTAAAAATTTTTATATACTATGAATAATACTCCAAAAGCATGAAAAGAAAAAAATCAAAGAATAAAGAATTTTTTGTCAACCAAAGCATGAAAAACAACAGTTGGAGTAGGTGCTATGGTGTTGGCAACTGTACTTGCAACAGATACAATTGATCGTTATAGAAAAGAGAATCAATTGGCTAATCAGGAGTACTACGGGAAAATCACAGCAGCTATTAAAAATTCTGAAGTTCAACTTACAAAACAAAAGATTGAACGGATAGCAGGTCAGCCAATGTTGACTACACTGTTATATGATACTAATAATCCCGGGGAGAGAAAAATAATATTTGTTCCTTCCAACTCTGTAAGTACGTATTTGCAGTCTTCGTATAGGGATAAATTTACAGAACAACACGTGTATGCCATGGATACAACCAAGTGGAGTATTAATTCAATAACATTTAATGGATATACTGTAGAAACCGATGAAAATGATCAGGATCATCTTATAAATTCTTATATGATTCAACGAGACCGCTTTGATCTTACTTCGGATGCTGATGATTTTTATGTGTATACCATTCAGCCAGAGGAGAAATATGTGAACTATTCTATTCTTGCAATAGAAAACCCTGAATCAGAGGATATAACTATATTTAATCCTATAATAAATAAATCTGACGATCAAGAGAATACTGATGAGGATGTTGATGCTACTATTTCTTGATGAGCTCATTTGGATGCAGAGGGATCCAAGGCAATAAATCAATAAACTCTTATTAATAAAAATCCTATAGTAGGGTTTTTATTTTACCCAAAATTTTTAATGTTTTACTCTTGGTGATAAAAGATGTGGTGTATATGAATTTTAAAATTTTTTAAAAAATATAAAATATAAAAATCCATCATACATCCTCATTTTATCAGGGGTTTACAAAAGAAAAAACAATAATAATTTTAGATGAAAATATTGCTCACCAAAAAACACCAACATATTGTTAGTGTTTTTTTATTTTAGTTATCTCAATAGGGTTTTATAGAATTTTAGGATTAGAGAATATATAGCGAATATATTTTTCAAAAATTTTTTTAAAAAATAATTAAATCTCTTCCTAAATGTCACTCTCAAAGAGTTTTTAAGAAAATAGCAATAATTGTAAATAAAAATCTCCACCATAAAAACCACCAGAATATTATCGGTGGTTTTTATCTCAAAATTTCTCTTTGTTTGGTTTTTTGAGAAAGAATTATAATGTTTTTTTGAATATAATTTTGTGCTATATAGTATTTTTATTTCCAAAAAAACTATACCTATAACCCCATATCAAAAATTTTTTAAATTTTTTTTAAGAAAATAATATATTCTTAATTTGATTTTAGAAATGCAGAATTATACAACACCTTCGCTGTTTCAGCAAGAGTGATATATGATTCTGGCTCATAAACACGAACACCATTTGCCAAAAGCGTCTCACCACCCATAGTCTTACGACCATTAAGAAGACAATTATCAAATGCAGTTTGAATATG
>JBHBSX010000031.1:0-9885 GCA_041779175.1 Candidatus Altimarinota bacterium
CTTTTGAAAATCTTATCAAAAATCAGAATCAGCAACTACTGACTGATATTCAACTCATTGCTTCTCTGATCAATGAATGGAAACAAACCGAAATCCAAAAACTCAAAAATCTTCATATCAATCAAGAAATTCCAGAACTTGCACTACAGAGCAAAAGACGAGAATTATTGATTCAAAATCTTGAAAATCTGAAATAATTCCCCTATTTTGGGAATTATTTTTTGTAAAATTTTTTAAAAAAAATCTTTGAAAAATATTTTTTTCCATTGTCAAGGTGTTTTCGGAAAAATACAAAAAAATATTGGATTTTTCGCAAAAAATCGATACAATGTCGGCAATTATTTTGTTTTTATGAATACACTTACTTCCCTTTTTATAAAAATTTTTAAAAATCTTTATAATATTGATTTTACGCCAGAGATTACTGCCGCACCAAAGAGTGAGCTCGGGGAATTTTGTATCAATATTTTCCCTATTGTAAAGCAAATCTGAAAAGCACCAAATATTATTTCGACTGAAATTGCTGATGAGATCGCAAAACATTCCGAACTTATTGTGTCTGCAAATTCTACAGGCGGATATGTGAATTTTTTCTTAACTGATAATTTTTGGAAAAATTTTTTCAAAAATATTGAAAATAATCCGCAATTTTCTGACAAGAATGAGGCTATTGTTGTGGATTATATCGGAATGAATGTCGGGAAACCGCCACATATTGGACATATTTGTACGCCACTTCAGGGTCAAGCGATTATCAATACACTTCGTTATGTTGGATATCAGGTTATCGGGGATTCTCATCTTGGTGATTGGGGGTCGCTTTTTGGCAAACTTATTGTCGGATTTCAAAAATACGGAAGCGAAGAAAAACTCGCTGAAGATGCTATCACTCACCTTCTTGATGTTTATGTTGCTATCAATGCTGATATTGAAACCGACGAGGCTGTAGCAGAACAGACTCGTGTGGCTTTTCGCGAGCTTTCAAATGGTAATCCTGAATACACGACAATTTGGGCCAAATTCACAGATGCGTCTATCAATACCAACAAAAAAATTCTCCAAATGATGCATATTCATCAGGATTATGATATTGGTGAGAGTTTTTATGAGGGCATTGATTTGCCAAAAATCGGTTCTCAACCAGCCCTTCAATACGATATGAATAGCATTGTGGAAGAGCTTATTGACAAAAAAATTGCCACACAAAACGAAGATGGTTCTGTGGGTGTGATTTTTCCAGAAGAAACCAAAATGCCGTCAACAATTCTTCGCAAAAAAGACGGAACAAATCTCTATTTGACCAGTGATTTGGCGGCTATCAAATATCGCCTGACAAATGGTTGGAATCCGAGCAAAATCCTGTATTTTGTTGATGTGCGTCAGTCACTTCACTTGAAACAAGCGTTTTGGATAGCCAAACAGGCTTGGGCGGATTATAATGTTGAATATTTTCACGCGGCAAATGGCGCTATTGTGCTTCCAGAAGGTGCAATGTCAACGCGAAAAGGAAATATTATTCGCCTTGATTCCTTGGTGGAAGGTGGATTCGACCGCGTTAAAAAACTTCTTGAAGAAAAAGGCCGAACTGGCGAAAAAGCGCTTTCTGATAAGGATATTACCGAGATTACTATTGGCGCTATCAAATATTCGTATCTCTCACAAGACCGCGAAAGAGATGTGGTGTTCACTTGGGACAAAGCACTGAATTTTGAAGGAAATTCCGGCCCATATATTCAATACGCTTATGTGCGTGCACAAAAGATTATTGCGGATTTTGATGGGAAATATTCTATTGATTCCGAACTTGAACTCTCGCCTTTTGACAAAAAACTTATTGCCAAAAATGCTGAATTCGAGAAAAAAATCGCCGATTCACTTGCCAAATACAAGCCACATATTCTCGCAAATTATGCCTATGAATTGGCGGTGGAATTCAATAGTTTCTATGTAAATACACCAAAAGTTCTTGAAGAAAAAAATGAAAATCTCAAAAATTTTCGTCTCGCACTTATTCTCAAAACCGCAAAAACCCTCAAACAAGCATTTGCGTGCCTTGCCATTGAAATGCCTTCTGAAATGTAATTTTTGAAAAAATTTGAAAAATAATTTTCTTGATATTTAAGCAAAAAATGAAAATATTTTTTTAAAAAAATTTTAAAAATATCAATACAAAAAAGATGTAGAATTTTTCTAAATTTTATAAAAATAAATTTTTAAAAAAATTTATTTTTATAAAAACACAAAAATATTATTATTTTTCAAAAATTTTGCGAGTAAATTGATACAGAATACCGAGTTTTCAAGAAAAAATTTTAAAAATAAAAAATCACGAAAGAATCCCATCATTTCCTATTATGAAAATTTTTCTCAAAATTTTATTTGCTATTGTTGTATTTTTGTTTACAACTGCAAATGCATTCGCACAAGATAATCTGCCTTTTACTGATATAAAGGCGGATTCTCCGTATTATAATGCCGTAAAAAATCTTTATGACGCACGAGTGATTTCCGATGACGGAAGTCACCTTTTTCGTGCTGATGCGCCGATGAATCGTGATTTTTTTGTTTCTTTGGCGGTACAAATTGGATGTAAGCAATGTCTCACTCCAACGGTTGATGATTTGATACAATATCAACAATCGCCTTTTGTTGATTTTCCAAAAACCAATCAATTCTATTATTGTGTTGCTTATGCGGCGAATGAAGGAATTACACAGGGATATATCACTGATAATTCTGGAAAAACTTCTTGTGAAAATGGAGAAACTTTTTCATCCAATCCGTTTTGTGCGGAAAATTCTATTTCACGTATTGAGGCCGCAGCAATGCTACTAAGACGAGCAAATCTCTGGAATGAATCGCTCAATTCTAGTAACTTTGACAGATCAGAAAATATCTCTGACGTTTCATATTATTGGTATGGTTATGCAAAAAAGGCTTTGGAAGTAGGAATTCTCACAAAAAAATCCGATAATTCTATTTGACAAGATGAAAAAATTACTCGTGGGGAATTTGCACTGATGTCTTCAGTGATTCTTGGCTATACACAGTGTAATATTGCAACCAATAATAACTCGCACGCGTCCTATATAGAAATTCAAGACAAAACATGAAAAACTACAGATAAAACAGTTTTTGGAGAATGAGAAATTTTTACACTTATTCCACGAACAGAACCGGGAAGATACACCTATAATTGGACTGCAAAAAATGAAGATTGACAAACTATAACAGGAAATGGCGATACTTTTGACGGTTCACAACTTCCTCCATGAACATGGTTTATAGATACAAAAATCTCTGATCCGAGTACTGGAACTACTATTTCAAATCCGAGTGTAACTATTACTATTGTCCCAAAACAAAGTAGTGAAAATCCTGATGGAGATGATGATAACGATGGTGTCAAAAATCGTGATGATATGTGTCCGACTGTAGCCTGACCAAAAGAAAATAATGGCTGTCCAAATTCTACAGAAAAAATCGGTGTTGCCATTACAGGAAATCCTCTTGTAACTCATATTGGAGATCCTATTACTTTTACACCACAAATCACAGGAACTACAGAACCAAATTTGGTATATAATTGGGATTTTGGGGATGGAAGTCATGATAGTACTGGCGGAACCAAAGACCACACCTATGATTCTCCATGAACCAAAACCGTAACACTTACCGTCACCAATCCCAACACAGGAAATACCGCACAAACAACCATGATTGTACGTATCACAGATGATAGAGATTCTGATGGAGATGGGGTTCTTGATTCTGCCGACAAGTGTCCAATGGTAAAATGACCAGCAAGCAATAATGGCTGCCCAGAAATCAAAACTCCAGATTATGGTTGTAGTATTCGTGAGATTTATAGCGGAAATCCAAACTGTAATCACACTTCGCTTATAGATCCAAATACTGATACTGATGGCGATGGACTTCGAGATCCAAAGGATCCTAATAATCCACAAAACACTACAGACAACAATACCAACAATTCTGGAACTGGAAATAATTCAGGAAATAATTCATGAACATCTACTGGAAATAATTCTAATACCTGAAACACTTCAGGCGGTGGAAACAATAATTCCAATGCTCCAGAAGATCATTGTATGTATGTTCCTGGGCCAATTTCTAACCTTGGATGTCCGCTCAATGGAGACTGAGACGATGATAATGATGGTGTCAAAAATCGTGACGATCGCTGTCCAACAGTGGCTGGAACTATAAAAAACCACGGTTGTCCAAATAATACTGGAAATGGAGATTCTGACGGCGATGGAATTCTTGATAACAATGATCTCTGTCCTCAAGTTCGCGGACTTCCAGAATGGGGTGGCTGTCCATATCCAGAACTTTATGGTGATATCACCAAAAATGTTTGTCTTCTCAACAAACTCAATACCACTGGACTCATCACAGGAGTTCCCACCTGCAATGCTTGTCCTTGTGTGAATCAAGTAAATATTACAAGCCAATTGCGTGAATGTGACATTGTATTTCCATCAATTCTTTCTCCAGATAAAAAAACTATTTATTCTCGCGGAAATTTTTATCTTATACAATAATCATGCGTATTCGATTTCGTTCACGATTTTCCAAACATAAAATTCTTTGAAATTCCCTTCAAAAACACAAAAATCTTGGCACGGACTGGGAAGGGATACAACCATATATTCCTTCCCATGACGCTCGCCATATTATCTGGAAAAAATCCACTTACACTCACAATCTTGTGGAGAAAAATTTTGAAGAAAATTCTCAAATCTCACTGATTCTGATTCACATTGAACATAACACTGATTTTTTTGATGACAATCAGCATATCACTCGCGAGCAATGGAAAAAAAATGCCATACAAATCATTGCAGAAAATGCAAAAATCTCCAATATCCCTTGTAAAATCTTGCACTATTCTGATATCAAAGATTTTTTTCAAGATATCAAAAAATATCAATTTTCACATCATATGATGATGATTTTTTGAGAAATTTCACCAGAAAATTATGAAAAAAATTTTTCAAAAATTTCACTACAAAACGAAATTATCTGGATTTGGAATTATCATTTTTTTGAAAAAAATCCTCATGAGAATCTTCTTATTGACGGAAAAATTTTTGATAAAAAACTTCAAGAACAATATACAAACGAACTTTCTGAATACGAAAATTTTTTAAAAAAATTTTTTGCAAAAAATCAAATCTCTTTTCTCGCAACGGACACAAGTTCAGATATCTCACTTATTCTCAATAATTTTTTCAAATATTCGTATGCACAATAGCATTCAGAATTTGCATATTGCCCTTCTACACAAATCTTGATTGACTCACAAGGAGATGAAATCATTGATTCTTGAAAAAAATTTTTCTCCAGAAAATATTGTCACAGGAATCAGGGAACAATCCGCGAAAATCAAGATTTTTCTTTCTGAAAAAAGATTTGAAAAAATTTATCAAAATCTGATTCAAATCAATCAAGATAATTTTTTTCATTATATTTCTGAAAAAAATATTCAAATCACTACACTTCTTGATGATAATTTTCCAGAAAAAATCCGACACATTCATCAGGTTCCTTTTGTAATCTACACGCTCGGAACTATTCGAGAAAACATCATGAATATCGGAATTGTCGGAAGTCGCAAAAATACACATTATGGCGAAAATGTTTTGAAAAAAATTATTGATGAAATTCCTGTTTCTGATATAGGAATTATCAGCGGTGGCGCATATGGAATTGATTCTCTGGCACATGAATTGGCACTCAAGAAAAATCTCTACACACTTGCGGTTTTTGGCTGCGGAATTGATATTATTTATCCCAAAACCAATAAAAATCTTTTTGAAAAAATTATTTCATCTGGCGGTGGACTTTTGTCGATTTTTCCCATTGGAAGCGAACCAGAAACATTTCATTTTCCTATTCGCAATGAAATCGTGGCGTGATTTGCTGATGCTATTCTTATTCCTGAGGCCTGACTCAAAAGTGGAACGCTTATCACGGCTCAGTTGGCACTAGAACTCTGAAAAGACGTTTTTGCAGTTCCATGAGATATTTTTCGAGCTACAAGTGAGGGCTGTAATCATCTTATCAATGCTTGAGAAGCGAAATGCACGCTTTCTGCAAATGATATTTTTGAAGAATTTCCTACCTTTCAGGCAACACATCCTTTCGAAAATCTTCAAATTGATTTTCAAGAAATTTCACAAAAATCTGAAAAAATTTTTTCATCAAATATTGCCAAACAAATTTTTGATGCCATTGCTGATAATCACAATACTATTGACGAGATTATTACGGCAACTCAAATTGATATTTCCACGGTTTCCATAGAGCTCACGCTTTTGGAACTTGATGGACATATTATCAATCAAAACGGCTTTTATTCTTGTAATTTTTAAAATATGACAAATCTTCCTGTTGTTGTTCGCGCATTTTTATTCAATTCCGAAGGACAAATCCTCCTCACTCAGCACAAACCAAACTCGCCTTGGGTGCTTCCTGGCGGACATGTAGAAAATTGAGAAGATATTCACACAGCCATGAAACGCGAAATTCACGAAGAATTTGGAATTTCGGCAGAATTTTTTGAAATTGACAATGACGAAATCCTCCATCACAAAGGAAAAAAACTCAAACACTTTCCACTTCCTATCTCTATCTATGAACTTTCTTATACCAACAAGGAAGGTCAAGACAAGTCACGAATTGAGTATATTTTCCTTATGGAAACGTCTGGCAATATCACAAACACTCAAATCGAAGAAATTCATGATTATAAATGGTTTGATCCTGATGATATTCTGACTATGAAGCCAAATATTGAAACTTGGGATTTTACTATTGAAATTCTTGAAAAAATTATTGGAATTGGCGAAGATAATGAATAAAATATGAAACAAATCATACAAACTCTCAAAAATTTTGAAAAAATTATTGTAATTGGAGGCGGAACGGGCGGGCATATTTCCCCTATTGTCTCCATTTATAAGCATTTTCAAAAAAATAATTTTTCACAAAAATTTGTCTGGATTGGCGGAAAAAATAGCGAAGAAGAAAAAGAAGCACAGAAACATCATATTACTTTTTTTGGGGTTTCTGTGCTCAAACTCTCCACAACCAGATCCCCAAAAATCGCCCTCTATCCATTTTCATTTTTCAAAACTTTTTTCGAAGCCAAAAAAATTCTTGAAAATGAAAAGAAAAATAATGAGAAAATTTGTGTTTTTTCCAAAGGATGACCTGGTGCTCTTGCTATTGGTTTGGCTGCAAAATGTTTGAAAATTCCTGTATTTATTCACGAATCAGACACTATTCCTGGCCGTTCCAATACAAAAATGTGAAGTTTTAGCGAAAAGATTTTTCTTGGATTTGAATCAAGTAAAAAATTTTTTAAAAATAAAAATTGTGAAGTTGTTGGACAAATTCTTGATGATGAAATTTTTGAAAAAAATCCAAATGCAAAAATTACCTGGAAAACACAAAAGCCACATATTCTCGTATTTTGTGGAAGTCAGGGCGCTCGAAGTGTATTTGAAGAGATTAGCACAAAAATGCAAACACTTGACGCAGAATGGATAATTATTCTTGGAAAACTCAATACCAATATGAGAAAAAATTTTGAAAAATTTGAAAATATTCAAATTTTTGACTGGCTCGAAAAATCAGAACAAAATAATGTTTTTTCACATACTGATATTGCTATTACTCGCGGAAGTGCGACTACATTGGCAGAATTGGATTATTTTCATATCAAAAAAATTATTATTCCACTTCCATCTGCCGCCAAAAATCATCAGTTTTTTAATGCCAAAGAATATGAAAGCAGGTGAGATATTCTTTTGGAACAAAAAAATATTGAAACTCTCAAAAATATTCTTGAAAAATTTTTAAAAAATCATCACAAATAGTGATGATTTTTATAAAATTTAAAAAATCCCCTCTTCTATGAGGAGAGGGGAAGATGTGCGAAAGTCGAGCGTAGCGAGACGAAAGCACATCAGGGGTGAGGTGGATTTTTATTTAAAAATCGAACCCAAAATTCCACGAACAATATCAGCACCAATATTTCCGCCAGCCGTTCCGCCGAGTTTTTTGCCGAGAGAACGCCCCAATTGTGTTCCAATTGACTTGGTTGCCGATTCAATCATAGAATCCATTACGCTTGGATTTTTTTTGCGTTCTTTTTCAGCAAGTTCTTTTTGCTTTTCGAGTTCCGCAAGATTGCGTTGCTCGGCAATTTGTTGCATTTTTGCTTGTAGCATTTCGGCGGCACTTTCTGGATTGAGTGCGGTTTTATATTTTGCAAAAAGCGGCGAAATAGAAAGCAGGCTCGCAAGTTCCGCGTCACTAATCACATCCATACGCGATTCTGGTGGCAAAACTTGTGCTACCACGAGCGGCGTTGGTCGCCCATCTTCACCAATTGCCGTCACAAAAGCTTCACCCGTTCCCAGATTCATCAAAACTTCTTCCACTTTATAATCATCAGTGAGAGGAAAATTTTTGGACATTTTTTTGATAGCTTCTTGATCTTTAGCAGTAAAAGCACGAAGCGCATGCTGAACTTTGAGCCCAAGTTGTGAAAGAATAATTTCAGGAATATCTACAGGATTTTGCGTACAAAACAGAATTCCCACGCCTTTTGAACGAATCAACTTCATAATCACTTCAATTTCTGAAAGCATTGCCGGCGACAAATCACGAAACAACAAATGCGCCTCATCAATCACCACCACCAATTTTGGCTTGTTGGCATCACCAACTTCTGGAAGTGTGTTAAAAAGTTCCACCAGAATTTGAATCATCATGGTTGAAAAAAGTGTTGGCGAACGAAGTGAATTCATCAGACGAATTACATTGATTTGTCATTTTCCGGTTTCATCAATTTTCATCAAATCTGCCATATCAAGCGATTTTTCTGCAAAAAATTCTTTAGCTCATTGTGATTCTAATGCAATTACTTGACGCATAATCACCTGAATTGTCGCCGAAGAAAGTTGCCCATAAGACGCAATTTCATCCTTTCCATCAGTCGAGAGATAAGACAAAAGTGATTTGAAATCTTCCAAATCCACAAGTAAAAGCCCCTTATCATCAGCATATTGAAAAATCATTGCCAAAGCCGATTCTTGCACCGCCGAAAGCCCCAATACACGAGAAAGAAGGGTTGGTCCAAATTCGGTAATAGTCGCGCGAATCTGCGAACCACCCTCACCCAAAAGCGAGAAAAATTCCACAGGAAATCCTTGCGGAACCCAAGTTGGATTTCCAAGTTTGGCAATATATCCATCAAGCTTTTCAGAGGCCGTCCCAGGCATAGCCACTCATGAAATATCCCCCTTAATATCCATCATTACAGACGGAATTCCCGCATGCGAAAGACCTTCAAGAATCTTTTGAATAGTTTTGGTCTTCCCCGTTCCTGTCGCCCCCGCAATAAGTCCGTGACGATTGAGAGTTGCAGTTGGAATATTAATTTCAAGTTCTGGAATAATTTTTCCTTCAAAAACCGCTCTACCAAGCGGAATGTGTCCACGAGAAAAAGTATATCCCGCACTTATTTTTTCATGAAAATTTTGAGTCATACAATATTTTTAAAAATTTTTGGAATTATAATAATTTTATCTCGAAAAGCAATTTTTTAGGAAAAATTTTCTTATAAAAATCCTTATTTTAAAGAATTCAGAAGTTTGATAATTTTGAAAAATAAAAATAGTATTTTTTAAAAAATTTCTCATTTTAAGTCGAAACAAAACAAGTCTTCAAGAATTAGATTTTTGATATTTTCGATTTTAAAAATCCTTATTTTTAAAGCGATATAGGGGGTTCATCATTTTTGAAAAATATATAAAATAAAATCCTGACTTTTATAAAATAGAAAAA
>JBHBSX010000032.1:0-5395 GCA_041779175.1 Candidatus Altimarinota bacterium
AAAAAATTTTCTTTGATTAATTTATGAAACAAGATGGAAGATTTGTTATGGACAGTATTAATTATGAAACTAAAAAGAATATTGTTCGAATTCTTCGGGCTGTGAGAAATAAAATGTCTTGACATAAAAATAAAAACACTCATTTGTAGTGTTTTTATTTTACTTTTTCAAAAATTTTTTTAAAATATTTTCAATTAAAATTTTTTTATGAAAATCAATCTTATATCTGAAAGTGAATTCACGGTGCAGGGACATGGCGTGCATACTGCATATACTGAGATGTATCATGGCTTACAAAAAGCTGGTTTTGATGTGGAGAAAAATAGTAAAAATCCTGCAGATATTGTGCATATTCATACAATTTGACCATATTCTTTTATAAAATTACTTTTCTCTCAAGGGAAAAAGGTAGTTTCGGCACATGTGATTCCTGAAAGCTTTATTGGTTCGCTTAAGGGTGCAAAATATTGGAATTTTCTTGCAAAAAAATGGCTTCGATTTTTTTATAAAAAGGCTGATTTGGTGCTGGCATGTTCTGGTGGTGTTCATAAATCACTCACAGAAGATATGCATTTGCACAATGTGGAAATCCTTTACAATGCTATTGATATGAGCAAATATGAATTTACAGAAGATGAAAAAAATACACTTCGTATAGAGAAAAATTTTTTAAAAAATGATATTATTGTTCTGGGAAATGGACAGATTCAGCCTCGAAAAAAGTTTGATACTTTTGTTTTTTTGGCGAAAAAATTTCCAGAAAAAAAGTTTATTTGGGTGGGTGGTATGCCGTTCAAATGACTTGCGGCTGATTCTAGCGAGATGAATAAAATGCTTGAAAATCTTCCGAAAAATCTGATAGTTACTGGTGTAATTCCTTTAGAAAAGGTACGAGATTATTTTGTTATTGCGGATATGTTTGTGCTTCCTTCATTGCAGGAAAATCATCCTATGGCAGTTTTGGAGGCAGCGTCTGCGGAACTTCCTATTGTTTTGCGAGATATTCCAGAATACAATGATACATTTCGTGGTTTTGTTTGAATGGCAAAAACTGATGAAGAATTTGCACAAGTTCTAGAAAAGATTTTTACTGATGAAGATTATAAAAATAATTTGAAAAATTGATCGAAAAAAATCAAATCACGATTTTCCACGGAAAATATGGCAAAAATTCTTGAAGAGAAATATAAAAAACTTTTAGAAAAATAAAATTTTTTTAAAAATTCTTTCATTTATTCCCAAAAATTGTTTTTATATCAATATATTTACAAAAATTTTTGAAAAATAATAATTGATGCATATTGCCAAGTTTCTATTGTTTATGTATTTCTCCCTTGTGTCTCTCCCCTAAGTTAGGGGGTTAGGGGGTGTGCAGTGAGTGTAAATTTTTGAAAAATATACACTATAAAAATCTCTCATAAATTCTAATTATATGAGAGATTTAAAAGAAAAAACAATAATAATTTTAGATGAAATTTTACTAATAAAAATCACCAACAATATGTCGGTAATTTTTATTTTTGGGAATTTTCTATATAAGAATCAATTTTTTTTAAGAAAATTTTTCGATATTTTTTAAAAAGAAAAAATAAGCCAATAGCAAAAAGAATAAGAAGAATAACAAGAAGAATAATAATTGGAATGCGATAATTTTCTGGAATTGTGTTTATGGCGATTTGAATTGAAGTGATATGATAGCCAATAATAGCTACACAAAGCGGAACAGGAAGGGAAAGTGTTGTTGTAGCTATAATAAATTTGAATGTGGAGATTTGTTTGAGAGAGCCAAGATAGGGAAGTACAATCATGGGTGCATATGGAGTAAATTTAATAAACACCAATGAAAGCAAAAAATTTTTTTCTATAAGAATATTGATTTTTGAAAGAAGATTTTCTTTCTTTTCTTCATTAATAATTTTTTTTCGAGAAAATATTTTGAGTCAAAAGCGCCCAATACAAAAGAAAATAATATCTCATACTGTGTCTCCCATCCAACCCAGAAAAGCTACCAAAAAAATATTGAAAAAACCAATTGATGCCAAAAAAGCTGCTGCCATGGTGACAAATGGTCACTCAAGAATCATGAGTCCAAACATAACAAAATAACCACCTGATTTGATAGTTTCTATAGTTTCTGGATTGAGAAAATTATTTATCTCCATATATTTTTATCTATTGGTACTTGATTTTCTAGGAATTTTTGAGCATAATTGTTCCATGAAAAATTCTTAGCCATATTAGTACAATGTTCAGTAGCAATGCCAAAAGCACGAGAAACGCCAGTCTCAAGTGATTTGTTGGTAGCGACAAGTATGCCAGTTTTTCCGTGTTTGATAATCCCGCGCATATTCTCTATATCATAGGCCACAACTGGCTTACCACATGCCATTGCTTCGAGATTTACGAGCCCGAGTGTATCGGTTTTTGATGGAAATACAAAAACATCAACACTTCTATAGATATCAGCAAGATCTTTTCATTTTTTTATTCCGAGAAATACCGCATGAGGATATTTTTTTTCGAGGCGTTCTTTTTCTGGTCCATCGCCCACCACGATTTTCGCGTATTTTTCTGAAATTTGTAAAAATTTTTCAATATTTTTTTCTATAGCAATTCGTCCTACAAAAAGTAGTTTTTTTCTTTTTTCTTCAAGAAAAAGATTTTTCTCACCAGTATGAAAAATACTATGATCAATTCCAAGTGGAATTACAGCGTATTTTCCATATTTATTGCGTTCAATATATGGAATCATCCCTTCATTGGAGATAAAAATTGTCTGTGCAGAATTATGAATATAATGAAGATACCAATGTACATATTTTTCTCTTACAAGCGGATTTCTCATGCTGAGATATTCTGGGAATTTGGTATGAAAACTTGTTGTATAGGGGATATTGTATTTTTTACACATAGTTGCCGCCGCAAACCCTACAGGTCATTCGGTAACAATATGAATATAATCAGGTTGAATTTCATTGATTTTTTTCCATATACTCGTTGGAAAGCTTAAAGAAAGGCGAATTTCTTTGTAGCCAAAAAACGGAACACTAAAAAAATCGTCCGCAGAAACAATAAAAATCTCAACATTATCGGAAATATTTTTTTTGAGGCTTTCTATAGATCTGGTAACGCCATTGACTTGTTCAGATGTGGTATCTGTGAAGATGAGAAGCGTTTTTTTCATAAAATTTTGGCAATTCTAACAAAAAAATACAAAAAGTCAATTTTATAGAATGGAAAGATTTTTTTAAAAATTATTCAATAATTCTCACTTCGTTAACCAGTTCAAAGCCTGTTTCTTGTTTCACTTTTTCTTGAGCTATTCTCACAAGTTCTATAAGATCTTTTGGTTCGCAAGTTTCTCCATCGGAAAGCAAGAAATTGGCATGTAAATCGCTAAAATACGCACCACCGTGACGAAATCATTTGAGTCCAACTTTTTCAATAAGAAATCATGCCGAAAATTCTTTGGAAGGATTTTTGAAAAAACTTCCACAAGAATTGCCTTTTGGTTGTTTGTTTTCACGAAAATCAATATTGTCCACATCACTTGAGTATTTTTCTCGAACTTCCGAGAGGTCAAAAGTTGCAGATACAAGGAACCAATTTCTTTTTTCTTTGAGTATAGAGTGACGATATGAAAAATTCATTTCATCTTTTGTGAGTGTAAATTCTTGATTTTTTTCCATATCAAAAATATGGGCAGAAACAAAATTATTTTCTGTTTCCAGACCAAAACAACCAGCATTTCCTACAACCGCACCAGCAATAGCACCAGGCAATCAAATGAATCTATGCCAAATATTTTGATTATATTTTTTTTCAAGATTTTCGGCAATTTCCCAGATTTTTTCACCAGAAAAAGTGAAAAGTTGTTGATTATGTTCATTATATTTCCATCCTCATAAAGAATTTTTTATAACAATTCCAGGGAAGGATTTTTGAGCAAAAAGAATATTGGTTCCGCCCGTGATAAACAGAATTTCAAGATTATTTTCTTGTGAAAAGTGAAAAATATCGTGAAGTGTTGCAATATCTTCTGTATTTTTTATTTCAAAAAAATATTTGGCAGTAACATGAGTCTTGTGACCAACAAGTCCTCCGACTTCCTGATTTTGTTGTAAAATTTCCATAGTTTTTATGTTATTTTTCATATTATATCAATTTTTTTTAAAAAATCACGCAAATTTTTGACAAATTTTTTGAAATGTGATAGGGTATTCGTGTGTTAAGTTATTTATTTATTTTTTATTTTCTAAATATAACTTTTTATGGGAACTTTTGAAAAAATTGGTCGTAGTATTGATAATGGAATCAATTATACGCAAGAAAAAGTACGACAAGCAACAAATGCTTGAGTAGAATATGGGCGATCCATTGCTAATAAGACTGCTAATGCTGGAAAGCAAATTGCTAACAAAGCATCTGCAACAATAAGAAGAGCAGAAGAATCGGCAAGATCAATGCTCAAATCAGCAAAAACAATAATTTCAGCAAATTATAACACTATTCGTTCTAAATCTGCAGCAATTGCTCGCGATGTACAATCTGTTGTGGAGAAGGCTGGAAATCTTGCAGAGAAAGCAGCATATACTATGGCTGGTGCTGCATTGGTTCTCGGTGATTCCGTTAAAACAACGGCGATTGATGCAAAAAATGGCGTTATTAATTTTACTCTAAAAACTGGAGAAGTTGTTAGGGTAAAAATTACTCAACCTGCTATCAATGGTGTAAATTCTGCTAAAAGGGCAGTAGAAACAGTATATAATAGTGTAAAAAAGCAAGCTCAACTAAAGATTGAAACAGCAAAGCAAACTATTGCCCGATTAGAAGCATCTATTAATGCAACAGCACTAAAAACACTTAATGCTACAAAGCAAAAACTTGTATCACTATGAGAAGCAGGAATGCAAACATATACAAATATTCTCAATAGTGTAAAAGCAGCTGGAAGTCGTGGTGTAGAGGTGGCAGTAGCTTCGGCACAAGCTGTAAAGGATTATGGAAATCAAGTAAAAAATGTGACAGTAAGTTCTGCGAATCGCGTTGTTGTAGTAACACTCAATACTGGCGCCAAAGTTTCATATGAAGTGAGTGCTAATCTTCAATCTGCCGCAAAAAAAGCATCAGATACACAGAAAAGATTGGAAGAACGAGGGCGAAAGGCCACACAAAAATAATTTTATTTAATAATTTATACTACTATGCAAGAATATAATACGTATTCTTTTGAAGAAAAGAAAGCATTTATCACTGGTGTTTTGAGTGAAATTAAAAAAGATGATGAAAAACTCAATGACCTATATCATTATTTTCTTTTAAATGAAAATGTAACAGAAGCTGAATGTGATGAGGTATATTCAGCAATTGCTGATAATAATCAATAAAATCCCAG
>JBHBSX010000033.1:0-6121 GCA_041779175.1 Candidatus Altimarinota bacterium
GTATAATTTTTTAATACAAAAAAGACTTCTTCATTATGAAGAAGTCTTTTTTATTTTTAAATTTGATGGTGGGTGATGAGGGATTCGAACCCCCGACCCCCTGCTTGTAAGGCAGATGCTCTCGCCAACTGAGCTAATCACCCGAGATGTAAAAAGTGGTGGGCCGGGAGGGATTCGAACCCCCGAAGGCTTAGCCAAAGGATTTACAGTCCTCCCCATTTGACCGCTCTGGAACCGACCCAATTACATATAACCAAACCCAAGAAAATGGAGCCACTTATCAGACTTGAACTGATGACCGCCGGTTTACAAAACCGATGCTCTACCAACTGAGCTAAAGTGGCATATGTCCTTAAGACGAGAGAGATATTATTCAAAAAACTTGAAAAGTCAAATTTTTTTTATAAAATTTTTTAAAAAAATTATTTTTATTTTTCTTCACACTTATATGATCTATATTATTCATTTTTCTGACGGACATAAACACTTCTCTGATGCTATTAAAGAATATGAAAAACGCCTTTGAAAAAATATTAGCATTCACACTATTAAGTCCATCAAACATACAGATATTAACTATATCAAAGAAAAAGAAAGTGAAAAACTCATAGAAAAGCTTTCAAAAATCGAGGGAAAAATTTTTCTTTGTGATGAAAGATGAGAACATTTTTCTACCAAAAAATTCTCTGAAAGTATAAAAAATTTGTACAATTCAAGCGAGAATATCATATTTATAATTGGAGGAAGTTATGGTGTTGACTGGGAAAAAATTTTAAAAAATTTTTCACACATGCAATTATTAAAACTTTCGGAATTTGTTATGCCCCACTCACTTGCCTTCTTGGTTTTGATTGAGCAGATTTATAGAAGTTTTGAGATTATGAAATGAAGTGGGTATCATCATGAGTAATTTTTTTAAAATTTTTTAATAAAATAAAACCACCAAATATTATCGGTGGTTTTTTGGTAAATAATTTTTTCATCTAACATTGTTATCTTTGCTTTTGCAATATTTGTAAAAAAAATTATGAGAGATTTTTATATTTTTATTTTTAAAAATTTTTATAAAAATTCATATCGCCATATATTCTTTACTTTTAAAAAAACAAATATCCTAGTATCCATCTAAAGTATTTTTATATAAAATAAAATTCGTACAATTATCAATTGATATTTGTACTTTTTTACAAGTTTTTTACAAAAATGTTAAAAACTTTACAATCAAAAAACTTCGGATTGTTGGTACAACCGAAGTTCAAAGAAACAAGTGATTGTGGGACACTCGAGTGCATCTAATAGGCACTATATGTGAGGTCAATCAACACAATTCACGAATAATTGGTGAGTTCTCAGGCTCGCAAGACAAAGTCTTGACCCAACTGGCTTTCCGAAAGTTTTATTTACAAGCAATTTTCGAATGCTTGCTTTTGGAATAAGAATCTATATTCTCTCGAGAATTTTTCTAAAGAAAATATAGACTCTCATTCCGTTGTATTTGCTTTTTGTATACTATTTGTTCTTTTTGTATTGGTATAATTATTGGCAAAATTTTTATTGATATTTACAAACAGGCTGATCCGATGAGTTCGGTAACCTATGATTAGCAAGTCAGGTTTTGTTAAGGTGTCCTTCTGTGTTCCAGAAGACACAAGAAGTATATCACTTTTTTTAAAATCTCGCAATACTTTTGTCTTGCTTTTTATAAAAAATATCACAAAATTAAAAACTATATATAGATTTTTGGCCTTATTGAGCAAAAAATATTTTTTTAAAAAAATGTACAATTATGGTTTAATAATTGTACAAAAATTGTGTATCTGTATATTTTGTGTACTCATTATTTTTGCTTTATAAAGGCATCTCTCAAGAAGTTGAGTAAAATTTATTATAAAATTTTTTGCCATCGGAAAAAAACAAAAATAAAAACACAATATATTGTGTTTTTATAAATAATTGAGTAAAAATGCAACCGACATACCAGCAGTTTCTGTTCTCATAATTCTATTTCAAAATTGAACAGTTATCAAATGATTATTGTTCAATTTTGAAATTTCTTCCTGTGACCATCATCATTCTGGTCATACAAAAATTCAAAAATCTTCATTTTTTTTCCAATCTTCAATATTATATTTTTTTGCCGTAGTATGAAGCATTATCCCATATTCATCTTGTGGACGCGAGGCACAAATCTGCTCAAGATTTTTTTCAGAAAAAATAATCTCAACAGGAAATAGTCATCCACATTGTTCCAATGCTTCTAGTGAAATTTTTTTGAGTCGTTCTTTTTTTACATCATTAAGGAATAATTTTTGCGAACGATCGGATCGAAAAAAAACAATTTTCTTTACCCCAATTTCTGTATTTTTTTCAATAATCCATTCCAATTTTTCTAATTTATTTGGCAATGCCTGATACAATGTAATATTTTTTGGTGCTTCTCTATTTTCTTTTGGAAGTATTGATTTTTGTACAAAAGTGACGCTTTTTTTATTGGCAGCATCAAATTCGTACAAATATTCAAGTCAGTCTCCACAAAAAAGAATAATTTTATCACCTTTTTGCATACGCAAAACTCTGGTGGTTTGATGAAAAATATCATTTTCAAAAATTTCCACAGCCTGTGGAATATGATCAATAAAAAATCTTTGCATATTATTTTTTTATTTCATTATAAATATCGCGTGGTAAAAATATGATATCAAGAAAAATTTTCCACAATAAAATCACTAAAATTGCACTCCCTTGAATCAAAAAACCATAAAAAAATCCTGCAAAATCAACTAATATATTTTCTCAAATTTTTTTATTATCAAAAAATTTGGCAAGCTCTGTTTTTCCAAATGGCAAATCCTCATTTTTAAAAAAATTTTCTTGTTCATCTTTATCTACTATTTTTTCAATTTTTTCCGCAAGAACAATTTTTTCTTGAAGTGTATCAAAAGCTTCACGCGAAATAATCCCTTCTTTGAGGGCATTATTGATTTCATTTTGTAAAGTCAGAAGCGAACGCCCTGTTTCGATACGATGACGCAATTCAAACATATCAAATTTTTTTTCTGTTCGCATGAGATTTTTTTCTTTCTCAAAGCGTTCAGTAATATTTTCTAATGCTTTCTTTTCGCGTTCCTTTTCTTCACGAAGACGATTTCTTGACTCATTATATGCACCAGGATTTTCAAACATATTTTAATTATATACAAAATTTTTAAAACCGCAATATAAAACTTTTTAAAAAACGGTTTATTTTTTAAAAAAATTTGTCTTTTTGAGATTTTGTCTTATTATATACACAACTATACTATTTTATGCTTACACTCAAAAATATTTCTGTACATATTGATGAAAAAAATATTTTGTCAAATATCAATTTTTCTTTCCAAAAACAATCCATCACAGCAATTCTTGGTCACAATGGTTCAGGAAAATCCTCACTCGCACTCTCGCTTATGTGACATCCTCGCTATCAGGTTTCTGGTGAGATTCTTCTTGAAGATGAAAATATTATTGAACTTTCACCATCGGAGCGCCATCATAAAGGAATATTCCTTTCGTTTCAAAATATTCCCGAAATTCCAGGAATTCAGGTTATTGAATATTTAAGAACTATTTATAATTCACATTTTTCTCGTGAAAATCCTGAAGCCAAGGCTCCAAGTTTTTTTGTATTCAAACGAATGGTGGAAAAACTTTTACCAGAATTACATATAGAAAAAGAACTTTTGGAGCGAGAACTTTTTGTTGGATTCTCTGGTGGTGAAAAAAGAAAAATAGAACTTTTACAAATTGCTCTCTTGAATCCACAGATTATCATACTTGATGAAATTGATTCTGGACTTGATATTGACGCCATTAGCATATTACAAGAACATATCAATAAGTGGAAAAATCTTGGAAAAACTCTTATTATTATTTCTCATAATCTTCATCTTCTCGAAAATCTCCTTATAGATACTATTGTTATTATGAAGGATGGAAAAATTCTTGAAACTGGAGAAAAACAATTACTTGAAAAAATTAAAACTGAAGGATTTACACAATAATTATGACACAACAACAAACATTCGGAGATATATCGCGAGAATCGCTTGATAGAAGCGATATCGTCTCTTATAAAGACATAGCACTCCCAGGAATAAATCAAGCTGTTGTACGCCAAATTTCAGCATCTTTTAATGAACCAAAATGGATGCTTGAATTGCGATTAAAATCTTTAGAAAAATTTTTTGAAATTCCCCTGCCAAAATGGTGACCAGATCTCTCTGGATTAAATTTGGATGAAATATACTATTTTGCCAAACCAGAAGGTGCTGGCGATGCCAAAACCTGGGAAGAAGTTCCTGAAAATATCAAAGCCACATTCGACAGACTTGGAATCCCTGAAGCTGAACGATCTATGTTAGCAGGAGTTGGTGCACAATATGATAGTGAGGTTGTGTATCACAATCTTCGTGAAGATCTCAAGGAAAAATGAGTTATTTTTGAAGATATGTCCGTCGCTATTCATGAACATGAAGATTTGGTGAAAAAATATTTTATGAAAGCAGTTCCTATAACTGATCATAAATTCGCAGCCCTTCATGGTGCTGTATGGTCTGGCGGAACTTTTCTCTATATTCCAAAATGAGTACAAATAGAAGCACCTTTGCAGGCATATTTTCGTATGAATGTACGCGCTGGTGGTCAATTTGAACATACTATAATTGTCCTTGAAGATGATAGCATAGCTCATTATATTGAAGGTTGTAGTGCTCCAAAATACGGTACAGCAAGCCTCCATGCTGGTTGTGTTGAAATATATGTAGGAGAAAATGCAAAAATGCGATACTCAAGCGTAGAAAACTGGTCAATAGATACCTATAATCTCAATACCAAGCGTGCTATAGTAGAAAAAAACGGCTCTATAGAATGGGTTGGTGGAAATCTCGGATCTGGTGTAACTATGCTCTATCCATGTTCCGTACTCAAATGAGATAATTCTCAAGCTATGAATTTTGGAATTGCCTTTGCAAATGCTGGACAAAATGCTGATACTGGAGCAAAAGTAATCCACATAGGAAAAAATACAAAATCAGAGATTATATCAAAAAGTCTTACGAAGGGTGGTGGAATTTCCACATATCGCGGATTGCTAGATATCAAAAAATCTGCTGAAAATGCTGTAGCAAAAATAGACTGTGATGGTCTTATTCTGGATGGTATTTCAAAAAATGATACCATTCCTGATATTCGCGTTAATAATGCCAGCTCTATGGTGGCACATGAAGCTAGTGTAGGAAAAATCAATGAAGAAACTCTTTTCTATCTTATGTCTCATGGTATCGAAGAAGATGATGCACGAACAATGATTGTTCGTGGATTTATATCACCACTCATGAAAGAACTTCCACTTGAATATGCTGCCGAAATGAATGTGCTTATTGCTATGGAAATGGAATGAATGTAAAAATCCCCTTATACTGGGGATTTTTTAAAAATTTTTGAAAAAATATTACTTTTCCATATAATCTCTCGGCACCCCGCTCTTGGGGTGGGGTGGTTTATTTTTTAACCACACATCGATATGGACTTTTTGTCTATTTGGTATACAATAGAATATTGTATACACTGGTATTATTCTCGAAAGAAATAATACAGAAAAAGCACTGCTGTCACAGTGCTTTTTTGGTGGTTTAAAAATAACCAAACACATCATTTGCCTTTCGGCTTGTGTATATATTATCACTTTTGTCGAAAAAGTCAAAAATTTTTGAAAAAATATTTATATATTTTCATGCAACAAAAAAATCAGACAGAATCTGATTTTGATTATTAAGTGGTGGCGAGAGACAGAATCGAACTGTCGACACAAGGCTTTTCAGGCCTCTGCTCTACCACTGAGCTACCCCGCCAAAACGTGCACACATATTATAGAAAAAATACATTTTGTCAAAAGATTTTTTGAGTTTTTTATCAAAACTCTTATATCTCCGCTATATATACTCTTTTTTATATTTTAGCAATTCTCCATTCATGGAAACTCCCCCCTATAAGTTATATATATTATAAGTTATATATATTATAAGTTATATATACTAGAAATTTTAATAACAAAAGTTTTTTGTCTAAAACTATAAAATGAGAA
>JBHBSX010000034.1:0-2680 GCA_041779175.1 Candidatus Altimarinota bacterium
ACAATGTGAATGTTATTTTTTACTTTTCCCTTATGGCACAAATTACTCACAACGATTTTACTTTTGTTGTTCTTGATGAAATGCAAGTTCGTTATCCAGAATTGATTGATTTGATTTTATGAAGTGAATCAATTGATAATAATCAAAAACAGTACTGGTTAGATATACTCCCTTCAATGACTAATGAGCAGATTGATCGTTTGTTCAATATTCTCATGACAGAAAGAATTGAAATTCAAAAACTGGATTTGCAATTTCAAGAGGATGTAAAGGCTCTAAATGAAAAGCATCTTATTCAATGGCAGGCACTACAGTCTCAAAAAGCAAAAGAAAAAATTGCGGAAGCAGAAAAAAATGATTCCTCAAAGCAAGATGCAGAGGATGTGCTCGGAAATCTTGATATTCTTTAAAATCAAAATTATTTTAAAAAATTTTTTATGATTCAGGTATTACCAATTCGGCATGATATTAAAAATAGTGCTGTACAACTTCGTACTCATATACTTAATCCACGACTCAATATTACACTTACTCTCACTATTGAGGGAAAAAAAGAAAATATTGTAAGTATTCTAGAAGATCATTTGCTTGAAACCATTTCTTCTATTGAATGGGATTCTCCTGAATCAGATAAGGATTTTACTTTTCTTACAGAAAATTATAATCGCTTTATTCGTAACTTGGAACCACAAGATTTGGCAAATATTTCTGTGGTTGTTTCATTGCTTAAAGAAAATATTCTTACCATTTCGGCTATTGGTTTGGCAACAGCATATTTGGTGGAATGAGACGATGTTACACAAATCGTGGCACCAGAAAGTGGTCGTTTTGATTTTCATACACTGACTTCTGGAGAGGTTGGGCGTAACGCGTCTATTTATATAGCTAATCGTGATGTGCTTGAAGTGGTGGGTAATGATATGCTATATGAATTTTCTGAAATGACGAGCACGGAATTTTCTGATACAGTAAAACAGATTTTTCAGCGAGAAATGAATATTTCTTTTCATATTATCCGTGTAGCACATTCTTTTAAAAATCTTTCAAAAGAGCCACAAAGACGTGGTCGTGGACAGTTGGATTTATTGAAACAAAATGCTAAAACTGCAGTTTCAAAGGTTCGTGAAATGCCTATTTGGCAACAAACAAAGAATAAAATTGATGGTATTGATTTTGGTGCAAATGAAAAACAAAAATATGCATTTATTACAGCGGGTGCTATAGTTGTTTTTCTTTTGGTATTTATGTTGATTCGTTCTTTTGGAGATGTTATTCCAGGGCTTTCAACAGATGTATATGCCGCAAAAGTAACTGAAGCACAAACTCTTGTAGAAAACAGTAGAAAGCTTGTTGGAAATCCAACAGAATTTTCAGCAAATATTGCTCAAGCAGAGGCCCTTCTTGCAGAAGTTCGTGCAGCAGAAAAATATCTTACAGATGTGGCAACAATTCAATGAGATATTGATTCTATGAAAAAGGAAGTTTATGGAATTCAAACTATTGATTTATCAAAGAAAAAAGCTATTGTTCCATTCGGAGAAACTGGATTTTCTCCGATAGCAACTTTTGAAATCAATAATAAGTTATTGCTCATAGGAAAAACAGGGATGATCTCTTCTTATGTGCGTGATACAGAACTTCCGAAGATTATTGCATATCCACAGAATGACACGGCTGTTGCTGCGGCTATCAATGATTCTGGTGTTCCATATATTATTTCATCAGGAAATCATCTTATGACATTGCGTCAAGATGTGGTAAATAATGTTTCTGTGAGTGGCCAGGCTTCTTGGGAGTTGGGTACTCATATTCATTCATATGTAGGTAATGTATATGTGGTAAATGCTGAACAAAATCAGATTTATCGCTATAAGCCAGCTGCAAATGGTTTTTCTCAAAAGACAAATATTCTTCCACAACTTTCTGGTTCCAAAATTCTAGATATCGCTGTTGATGGTGGTTATTATATTTTGACTGCTGATGGGAAAATTAGTCGATTTTTGTCAACAAATTCTGAAGGTGTAAAATCTCTTGTTCTCAATAAAATTCCTGGTGCATGGACTATTGATGCAACTCTTCCATCTCAGATTGTTGCTAATAATAAACTTTCTTATGTGTATATTCGAAATGGTAAAAAGGTTTGGATTTTTCAACCAAATTCACGATCATTTTCCGATATCAATGCACTTACATATATAGCGCAACTTGAAATTCAAACAACAGAAGAGGTTATGGATATTTCTGTTCCTCGTGATGGGCAGATTTATATTTCTACAGACAAAAATGTCTATGATCAGGGATTTCAGATCACAGATGGTAATTTCTTTCTCAGTAATTAGTGTATACTTTTGATGCAATTATTCTCGAGAAAAATATTATTCGAGAAAAACAAATTCGACTTGTGGTGCTCACAAAGGATTATGGAAAAATCACTTTATGGTATCATAAACAACTTACGGGCGTTGACATTGGTGACATCGCCCGTATTGTTGCGCGTCGAGAAAAATCAGTGAATTATATTCGAACTATAGAGACAAAAAAATACCTTCTTTCAAAAAAATGGAATTATGAAACACTATTTTCATTTTTAACACTTTTAAAAATTCTCAAAACTTGTATCGCTTCTGATGAGGGTTCAGCTCAGATTTTTACTGATTATGAAAAAATTTTGCAAAATATG
>JBHBSX010000035.1:0-4254 GCA_041779175.1 Candidatus Altimarinota bacterium
GAACTTGAAAAGGAACTTGAAAAGGAACTTGAAAAGGAACTTGAAAAGGAACTTGAAAAGGAACTTGAAAAGGAACTTGAAAAGGAACTTGAAAAGGAACTTATGGTAAGAAAAAGGCAATATGATCATTATAAAAATTTAATGCTGTCATTTATTCCGCCAGAGTGAATATGTTCTGTATATATAAAGCCTTTTGAAAAGTGAATATTTGATAATGATTCTGTAAAATGGGTGAAAATTACGGATGTTTTTGACTTGAGAAATGGTTATACACCGTCAAAAGCCGTAAAAGAATATTAGGAAAATGGAAATATACCTTGGTTTCGCATGGAGGATTTGCGACAAAATGGTTCGATTTTGTATGATTCAGTGCAGCACATTACAATAGATTGAGTAAAATGATGAAAATTATTTCCTGCAGATTCGATAATTATGGCAACAACGGCGACTATTGGTGAATATGCTCTCATCAGAGTTCCGTCGCTTGCGAATCAGCGATTCAAAAACTTTCTTCGAAAGTACCAAGTATATCTTCATCTCCTTTATCTTCTTCTTATGATGTTGATATGAAATATTTCTATCACTATTGCTATTTGTTGGGAAAGTGGTGTAAGGATAATGTAAGTTTTTCTAGTTTTGCATCTGTGAATATGCAGGATTTGAAAAAATTATATATCCCTATTCCGCCTCAAGAAATTCAGCAAAAAATTGTTGAGGCACTGGATATGTTTGATGTTTTGGTGAATGATTTGACAAAGTGACTCCCAAAAGAAATAGAACTTCACAAAAAACAATATGAATATTACAGAAATTTACTTTTAGATTTTATGGAAAAATAAAATTTTTTAAAAAATTATACTACTTTTTAATAAAAAATTATGACAACAAAAAACATAAATGGAATGGGGCAAAGGGCTGAGCTTCATAAACAAATCTGGGAAATGGCAAATACAGCTCGTGGAAGCATAGATGGTTGGGATTTTAAATCATATGTTCTCGGGATGCTTTTTTATCGTTTTATTTCAGAAAATCTTGCAAAATATGTTGCTGAAACGGAAGATGAAGATTTTGATTATTCTAAACTTTCTGATGAAGAAGCGGAAATCGCAAGGGCTGATACGGTTATGGAAAAATGATTTTTTATCCTTCCAAGTGAACTTTTTGTAAATGTGGTAAAAAATGCAAAAAATGATGAAAATCTCAATGAAAAAATTTTAAAAATTTTTAAAAATATCGAAGCTTCGGCAATGGGAACAGAAAGTGAAGCTGATATTAAGGGGCTTTTTGATGATTTTAATGTGAATTCTAATAAGCTTGGTTCAACCGTAGATCAGAGAAATAAAAAACTTACTGAACTTCTGGAATCGGTTGCAAAACTGAATTTTGATACGAATGATTTTCAGGAAAATACTATCGATGCTTTCGGAGATGCGTATGAGTATCTTATGAAAATGTATGCGAGTAATGCATGAAAATCGGGATGAGAATTTTTTACACCGCAGGAAGTGAGTGAGCTTTTGGCTGAAATTACAACGATTTGAAAAAATGAAGTGAATAAAGTTTATGATCCGTGTTGTGGATCTGGTTCACTTCTTTTGAAATTTGCAAAAGTACTTGGGAAGGGGAATGTTGGTGGATTTTATGGGCAGGAAATCAATCTCACGACATACAATCTGTGTCGTATCAATATGTTTTTGCATGATATCAATTTTCATAAATTTGATATTTCGCATGGAGACACACTTTTAGATCCAAAACATTGGGATGATGAGCCATTTGATGCCATTGTTTCCAATCCTCCATATTCTATAAAATGGGAATGAGATGCAAATCCTATTCTTATCAATGATGAAAGATTTTCAAAGGCAGGTGTTTTGGCTCCAAAATCAAAAGCAGATATGGCCTTTGTGATGCATATTTTATCATGGCTTTCAGAAAAATGAACGGCCGCAATTGTCGAATTTCCTGGGGTTTTGTATCGTGGTGGTGCGGAGCAAAAAATTAGAAAATATTTGGTTGATAGTAACTATGTGGACACGGTGATCCAATTGCCACCAGATTTATTTTTTGGAACGAGCATTGGAACTTGTATTTTGGTGTTGAAGAAATCTGCAAAACCTGATACAAATGTGTTATTTATCGATGCTTCGGCAGAATTTGTCAGAAGTGGAAATAAAAATATAATGACAGAAGAAAATAGAAAGAAAATTCTTGATGCTATCAAAAATCATGAAGAAATAGAATATTTTTCAAAATTAATTTCGAATGAAGAAGTTGGAAAAAATGATTATAATCTTTCGGTTTCAAGTTATGTAGAGCTGGAAGATAAGAGAGAAAAAATCGATATCAAGGTTTTGAATGCAGAAATCAAAGAAATAGTTGCAAAACAATCAGTTTTGAGAGGTGAAATAGAAAAGATTATTGGGCAGATTGAAAATGGAATGTTTGCACAGGATGATTTTGTCCTTTTATAAAAAATTTTAAAAATATGAATTTTATACAAGAAATTTTTAAAACACAAAAAGAGTGAGTGGAATGGAAAAGTTTGGGGGAGGTTGCGGAAATTTGAACTTGAAAAAGTAATTGAAATGAGGCAATTGAAGATTGAGAATTTCCTTTTTTCGTTCGTTCAAAATTTGTAAAATATTTAAATTCTTATGAATTTGATGAGGAAGCAATAATAATTCCATGAGAATGATGAATTTGAGAAATTTTCCATTACATAAATTGAAAATACGCATTACACCAAAGAGCTTATAGAATACATATTTTAGAGAAAAGCATTTCTACAAAATTTGTATATTATTTTATGAAAAATTTTTTCAAAGATTTTATATACAAAATGGCTGTAAATGCAACGGTTACTTCAATTAGAAAACCAATGATTGAGAAATTTAAAATCCCCATCCCACCCCTTGAAATCCAAAAAGAAATAGTAAGAATTCTTGATGCTTTTACTTCACTGCAAGTAGAACTGCAAGCAGAACTGCAAGCAAGAAAAAAGCAATATAATTATTATTTGAATGATTTGCTTACTCCGAAAAATTTGCCAGTTTGGGAAGAAGATTTTTTATGAGATATTTGCAATATTTTATCAGGATGAGATGTTCCAAAAGAAAATTTTTCAAAAGAAAAAACAGAAAAATTTCAAATCCCAGTTTTATCAAATGGAATAGGAGAAAATTCTTTGTATGGTTATACGAATATTGCAAAAATTTCTGAACCAAGTGTTACGGTTTCGGCAAGATGAACAATTTGATGGGCAAGCTATAGAGAAGAATCATTTTATCCGATAGTGAGATTATTGGTTTTAATTCCAAAAGAAAAAATTTCTCCAAAATTTTTATATTATTGGATGAAAAATTATGAGGATAAGTATGTTTTACCAACAGCTGGAATTCCACAACTTACAAAACCAGAAATTGAAAAAATTTTGATAAAATTTCCAAAAGATATAAAAATCCAAGAAAAAATAGTAAATGTGCTTGATAATTTTGAAAAAATTTGTAATGATTTAAAAATAGGCTTGCCAGCGGAGATGGAAGCAAGAAAGAAACAATATGAATATTATAGAGAACAATTATTAATATTTAATCCAGCCGAAGGCTTCACACACACACACAAGATTTGACTAATTAAGATTTTATGTTATATTTATGATTTTGTAGAAGTAAAATTATGACAAATCTGAGAATTTACAAGATGAAATTGACTTCAAAAATCTGATTTTGCTGAAATTTGAAAACCTTGTATTCACTATGGTCAGATTTATACATTTTATTGAAATAGAGCTGAAAAAACAAAATCATTTTGTGATGAAAAAATTTTTGAAAAATTGAAAAAATGTCAAAAATGAGATTTGCTGATTGCAACGACAAGTGAAAATATAGAAGATTTGTGAAAATATTTGCTTTGGGAAGGGAACGAAGAAATTTGAATAAGTGGAGATATGTTTTCGTATAAAACTGAACAAAATGCTGGATTTATTGGATATTTTCTTAGGAGTGAAAAATTTCAAAATTATAAAAATAAAAACTTTTCAGGAACAAATATTAAAAGAATTTCAAAAGAAAAACTTGAAAATTACTCTATTTTCCTTCCAAATCTCGAAACTCAAAATAAAATTGTAAAAATTTTAAATAATTTTGATGATTTGATATATTCTTTAAATATTTGACTTCCAGCGGAAGTAGAAAAAAGACAAAAGCAATATAATTATTATAGAAATTTGCTTTTGGATTTTGAAGAGAAACA
>JBHBSX010000036.1:0-6468 GCA_041779175.1 Candidatus Altimarinota bacterium
AAAAATCATACATAAAACTCAATAAAAAAATTCATATGATATAAATTAGTTAGTAATTAAATTATAAATAAAATCAATACATTCATCGGTCTGATCTTCGATGGGTTTTCTTTTGTCTTTCCAATTTTCAATAATAAAGGCAAGGTCATCGTGTACTATGTAATATAACGAAGCCATTGAAAATTTTGTTTGGAAATTTAAATAATTCATAACATCACCAATCATTACTGGGTGTCAGATTGTTTTAAGTATACAATTTTTTGGTACTCTATCAATAAATGGGTGATTAGTGATTTTTTGATATGGAAAATCTGGGAATACTGTCAAAAAATCATCTCAATTAGTTGCTATAATAACTCTTCTAATCAACCTTTTATCTGTTCATTTTTGACATAAAAAACTACATCAGAAACTCAATTCTTTATTGGCAATTTTTTCGTAAATTGCATTTATTTTTTGTTGTTTGTTCATGATTATTTTTTAAAAATTAAAGTTCCTCACATTCCAACACAATTCTCTTCGCCTCTTCAAATCAATGGGCGAAATATGCTCAGACATTGTCAATATTTCATAATTGAGTAATCCACCTTGCTTGCTCTGACGAGATTTTTGAGCCATTCAGTCCTCACTTTTTTCCACGAGCCTTTTTTAGCTCGATAAAAAGCAATGATCATCGTTTCAAAATTATTGTGTAATCAGGAAAGCCCTTTGCTACGCCTTCAAGCGTATTTTTCCGCCGCACATTGTGGAATTTTGTAAATGTTTCATTCGGCGAATGGTGGAAAAAATAATTATTTTCCCTCAGCCAGTTGGCGAAGAGAATTGCATGATTGTGTTCGGAAAGTTTTTGCATATAAATTTTTTTAAAAAATTATTTTTATAGCTTTTTCTTTGAATCGAAATTATAGAAATCTTTAAAATGATCACTTGTCATTTCTCATATTTCCACAATAACTTTTTCCATTTGTTCTTGAGAAAGTTTTCAATTGTGTTTTTCAAAAAAATTTCGAAAAAGAACGGAATTTGTAAAAACCATTCCCAAGGAAATCTCGTGCCAATCACTCATTTTTCTTGGAACAAGATTATGATTTTTTACCAATTCATCGATTTTTGCTTGTGTGTCGATAAGCGAAGCAATTTGGTTCTCGAGTCGAGTAATAATAAGCTCAAGCTGATGTTCGTGTTGTGTTTGTGTCATAAAAATTATTTAAAAAATTTTTTCACCGCTTTCAAATTGCCAATTCCCCTTGCAAATATGATTGTCGTTCAATTCAAGCACTTTCAGACGACGATTTTGTCGTTTCTGATATGTGTCGATTTTCTCGATTTCACCAGACATTTTTTCAAGGTCTTTAGAAATTATTTTGAGTGCCTCAAGAAAATCTTCATTGGTTAAAAATATTTTATCTTTGAAAATATTGTCAACTCGACGGACAAGTAGGCAGTGATTTGCTCGCATTTCTGTTTGCTTTTGTTCGAGAAATTCGAGTTTTTTCTCAAATTTTTCTAATTTTCCAAAAATTTGAATAATTTCCTTGTCTTGGAATTTTTCGCTATTTTGCAAAATTTTAAGTAATTTGGTGTGAATATCTATTATTTCTCGGTTATTTTTCAGTAACCAGGAATTGAGTGCAAAGGCTACAGCCAAAGCTAAAAATAAAATATAAATCATATAAAAAAATATTAAAAAATATCTGTTTTTTGTGTGCTTTTCACCATTTCCGCAAGTGATATTTTCCAGAGATGATCGCCCTTTTTTACTGGAGTATTTGCGAATTTTTGCTCTAGTTTTGCGGTGATTTCGGCTTGGATTTCTTCGGGTAATTGTGTGAAAAATTTGAGGATTTTTTCTCGTTCTTCAGTTTCTTTTTGGCGATTTTTTTCGTCAAAATCTTTTGGAAAATTATCAGGAATAGGTTTTATTTTTTGCGGTTTTTCCGCCACAAAATTTCCATTTTTTTCAGGGATTTTTTCGAGAAATCGCCGATTTTTTAAAAAATCAAACGGATTCGGAACATAACACGGGTTTATGGTTTTCCAATAATTCAGCCAAAATGGAAAAACTTTTGCAAGATTATGTCTTTCATCGTTGCTTAAAGACAAAAAAGCATTTTGTGCCTCAAAAATTTTTGTTTGTTTAGGGAAATTTTTAATAAAAAAATCAAAAGAAAAAACAGGTAGGGTTTCTGAAACTTCTTTTTCTGTTTCTTTTTTTATTTCTTTATTTATTTCTTTCTTTTTTTCTTTGTTATTTTCTGTTATAGGTTTTTCGCTTTCTGTTATGTCTGTGTTATCATTTTCTATAACATCTGTTGTATTTTCTATAACTGGTGTTATATCTGTGTTATAACTGGTGTTATTTTTTCACCACCTTTTTCACATTCATTTTTTTCAGGCTTCACTTTTTTTCTCCCGAATTTCTGTAATTTTTTTCAGTCTCTCATTCACAGAATTTGAGAAAAATTTTCAATTTTCCACCACAAAAAGTCAACATTCAAAAATCACGATTTTTATTTTTTCCACTTCGCAACGCCATTCATAAGCGAGATTTTCGAGGCTTTCATCATCAGCAGAAAGTTCGCCACCATTTTCATACAGCATTTCAACCAATGCCCAAAAAATACCGAGTCATTCCATTCAGGTTTTTCGCCTGAGGGAAATGATTTTTGTGTCATTTCTCGCCGAATAATCGTGAGAAAAATAATTTACTTTTTTAGTCATACAAGTTTTTTAAAAAATTCTATCCTTTTTTTGTTCTAAAAATTCCGTATATTCATAATTTCTTCCCGTCACCTCTTCAAATGTTTGTGACATTTTCTTTGCTCGCCGAATAGTTTTTATACCTTTTTTGGCAAGTTTAGAAATATTTTGCCTACTTATTCATTCGATTTTTGCAATTTCTGTAATTATCCCTTTTGGCATTTCTTCTAATATTTTTCCGAATTTTGTCATAATTTATTTTTATTTTTAAAATAAAAACCCAAAATCTGACCATTTTGGGTTTAGAGGTTAAAGCTTTTTTAAGAAAATTTTTTTAAAAATTCCCCAGCCGTCGCTTGCCACATCGCTCGGAATTCTGCAAGTTCCATTTTTGCATACTTGATTTTTTCAGCGAGTTCCGCACGACCTACTTTTATTGTTTTTATTCTGAGTTCTTCGGCGTAAAAATCAGGATTATACACGATAAAATCCAATTCTTCGAGCTCATCAAATACGATAAAATAATGTACAACTTGCCAAAAGTATTCTTCAGGAATTTCATCATCGAGGAGGTATTTGACAAAAATTTTCGGCGATGGCGATTTTATTTCCACTGCACGAGTGATTTTTCCGTTTTCATCGCGGATTATTCCGTCAGGCGATATTCCGAGCCAGTCAATGTCCGTTCGAGAGACAAATCCGACATTTTCTATCTTTTTACCATATATTTTTTTCACGATTTCTTCCATTTCTTTCCCACGATCCATCCAAAAACTGGAATAAGTCTCTGGCAATGGTGCGAGTTTTTCGGCGATGAGTTCGTATATCAGATTTTGTCGTTTTTTACGGCTCGCTTCTGTTTCTTTGCCATTTTTTCCATATGTTGGCAAAGTGTCGCCAAGTCGTGTTCCTGTGATTTTTCAGGCTCGTTCCTTGAGCCATTCGGCAGTACCTTGTTCAGCGGTGGAAATAGTATAATTACACATAGTTTTTATGTTTTTTATTAAGTTTTTTTCGTTGTTTTTTTGAAAATCTTTTAGGAATTTTTCTTGATTTTTTTAAGTCAAATCAAGAATCTGGGCAGAATTCTGGTCAAAAATTCCATTCTCAATTCACATCAACAATTCCATCAATAAGATCTTGTGCGTGTTGTCACATAATTTTATAGTTTTTAAAAATTAAATCATATTTAATTCAACCATTTTTCTGAAAACTTTCGCTGTTGCCACTACATCACGCTCGCAATAATCAAGAATTTCCTTGTCGCGTCCTGCATCGTGGAAATCTTGTACTTGCGAGCCATCAATTCCGTCTTTCGGCGTTGGAATTCCGAGATTATAACACACCACATCAAGCGAAGCAGACATCATTCATGTGTGTCTATATATTTCCTTAAGATCAACAAAATTTGTCATATCCCAAGGCTTTTTTCCATACAATTTGAGAGAATTTGGGATTTTTATGCCAAGGTGCAAGGCTCGGCGAATAATAAACGGAATATCAAATCATTTGATATTATATCCGCATAAAAACGGATATTTTTCAGATAATTCAAAAAATTCCTCAATTTGAAATTTTTCACTTCATCTCAAATTTTTTGTAATAATTTCGCCATTTTCTTTCTCTGTTCCCACACAAATTGTGAGAATTTGATGAAATTCTGACATAAAATCAAATTGTTTTTGCAATTCTTCACGCATACTGTCGCGTTTTGCAAATATTTCTTCTCGATTTTTACTTTCATCGAGAATGGTTTCAATATCGAAAAATAAGATTTTTGGTTTCATATTTAAAAAAATTAAGGTGCTTCTGTGATTTCCGCTTCTGTCGTTACTTCTATAACTTCCGCCGTTTCTGATTTTTGTACTGGTGCTGGTGTACTGACTGCCGTACCGAGCAAATCCGCAATTTTTCCTTCACTCGGGCGAGTAGCGTGTTCAATTGCCATTCGCTCATTATAAGCATTAATATCACCGTCGGTGTTATCATCAGCAATGGCTTTGTTTACGGTTTCCGTTAGTGGCAAATTTTTTGCGATTTGCTTGATAGCAGTTTTACGCCACATATTGAGTTCTGGGTCGCGATCAGGATTCCATGGACTTGAATCAGAGCCAGCAGATTTTGAAAATTTTTTAAATTTCAAAACTTCTTCCGCACTCATATATTTTATAATTTTTTCGCCATCATAACTCGCGATAGCATACACTCATTCGGCTTTTCCACGAGAATTTCGTGGATATTTATGCACGATATTTTGCTCAAATCCGCTCGATAATTCAAATTCATCATTCTCCTTTACGATATCCGTATAAATAGAAATTCCTGCTCGTTTGAGTAGTTTGATGATTCCTTTATAACCAAGCTGGAATTGTGCCTGTGTACCATACGGCAGGATGTATGCTTCACCACTCACAGAACTTGGAAAAATATCATATTCAGCACACTTCATAAAAGCATTTATGAGGCTTGTTTGATCACATTTGAGGAGTCCAGGTGCGGACTGTACGCAGTATGCGACAGAAGATAAAAATTTTGCTGTTTTTTCTTTGTCATTTCAGAAAAAATTGTGCAAAGTTTGTAAGTGTTGCGTTTTGAGAACTTCCTTGAAGTTGTCGACTGTTTGAATTGCTGTTGTCATTTTTGAAATTTTTTAGAAAAATAAAAGGGATTTATTTTTTATAAATCCCTACAAACTTGAAGAATTTGCGTCCTTCTATTGTATCAACAAATGTAAATTCATCTTTGTTTTCTTCCGTTAGCCCGATAGAATCCAAAAATGCCTGATATTTTTTCTTTTTTTCAAGTTTTTCCTGTTCTTCACGGGCTTTCATTTCCGCCTCAATTCTTGCTTTTTCTTCAGCAAGTTTTTGCTCTTCAAGCGCTTTTTTCGCCGCTTCTTCGCGAGCTTTTGCAAGTTCTTCCTGTCGCTTTTTCTCATTTTCTGCATCGATTTTTGCCTGTTCTGCTTTTCGTTTTTCTTCTTCAATTCGGGCTTTTTCCTCTTCGAGTTTTCGTTTTTCTTCAAGTAATTCAATTGCTTGAATTTTACTTTCAATAATTGTTTCAAAATCTGCAAATTCTTCAGCAAAATTCTCTCTTGCTATTTGAGAAAAATGCTCAATTTCTGCAATACTGGTACTGGCAAGGATTTTTGATTTTATATTTTCTTTTTCTCGCTCTCGTGCTTGTTTTTCTTCAAATTCTTTTTGCTTTCTTTCAAATTCTTCTCTTTCTCGTCGTTCCGCTTCTTCTTTTTCCTTGCGAAGTTTTTCCGCTTCTTGATAGACGATTTCAAGAGCTTCAATCACTTTTTCAAATCCTTCATCATCAAGGATTTGTGGTGCGTGCTTGATTGGGTCATATATCTCGCCATATTTCACAAGTCGTGCCGTTCTTTCGGCAATAAGTTGTTGTTTTCTTGTTTCTTCCGCTTCTTTTTCTGCCTTGATTTTTGCTTCATAAGCTTCTTTTTTAGCCTTGAGGAGTTCCTCAGTTTCTGAGATTATTCCAATAAGCTCTTTTTCTATATTGATTGCCTCTTTTTTCTGATCATCAAGTTTTTTAGTGAAATCCTTGCGAGCCTTTTCGATTTCTACTCTCGCATTGCGGAGTTTCATGTGTTGTTCGTGGACTTGTTCTTTTGTTTTATTGTCCACAATTTCAATCTCAAGAACATTTTTTGCTTCTTCGACAAGTGTTGTCAGCTCTTGTTTTTTCGCTTCTCGAAGTTCGAGAGTAGTAGGAGAATAAAGATCAATAAGTTTGATT
>JBHBSX010000037.1:0-8420 GCA_041779175.1 Candidatus Altimarinota bacterium
ATTGAAAATGGCTTTCAAATTCTCTCACATGGCGGAATAGGTAACAAGGAAAAAGACTGCAATCTCACTGGATCATGCCACGAACTTCGTGTGATATTGAATGGTGAGATTTTTCGTATTCTCGTGGATATGGGTGGTTATCAATGACCTGGAAAACTAGAGAGAAATTTGGAAAATATTCTTGATGGCGATGGAACTCCCGTGAATGCTGTAGTTTTTTCGCATGGACATATGGATCATATTGGCGATTCATTGATTTTGACAAAAAATTCTGTAGGCGAAATTATAACATCTCCAGAAACTAAGAAAATTATGGAAATAGCTCTTACTGATGCTGTTAAAATCGAACAAACAGAATATGATATTAAGAAAAATAATTTTCAGGCATTACTTAAAAAAGTAAAAGAAGCGGTTAAGATAGTGAAAAATTATGAAAAAGGTGGAATTAAGCGAAATTCTTCGGGAGACAGAGTTCTTACCAATGATCAAGAACACAATAAAAAGGAAATATATCAACAAGCATTGCAAATACTTCAGAAAGAATGAATCGATCATAAAGATAAAAATTGGCAAAAGAAATTTGTAGCACCAAAACAACCAGAATACACGGAAGCTGATGTTGGTCGACTTATTGAACAAGTGGAAACTGTTTCATTTCAGGATGGATGGACTGATATTATTCCAGGAAAAGTAACGGTTTGTATGTTTAATGCGGGACATATTCTTGGAAGTACGAGTCCACTTTTTCGCATTATGGACAAAGACAACAATCCGCACTATATACACTTTTCTGGTGATATTGGTTCGTTCAAATGAGGAATTGCTCCATCTGGATTGCCTACACCGCCAACAAATTATCCAATTGAGGCAGTGGTTATAGAATCAACATATGGTGGTCGAGTGCGTGATGATTTTGAAAAAACTTTGGATGAATATGAACAAGGATTGAAAGAAGATGTGAGGAAATATGATACTATTGTGCAGGCGTGTTTTTCTTTGGATCGTTTACAAAAGATTCTTTTTTATACCATTGATGCACAAGAAAAAGGAATAATTCCAAGAAATATACCTATTTTTGTGGATTCAAAAATGTGAACTCAATATATTGATCCATATATTCGTTCAGCAATCAAACAGCTCAAAGAATCAGAAAATCCTGAAAACAAAGAACAACTTCAGACAAAAACCGATGATTTGGAAAAATTTATAAAATATTTACAGCCAGGAAGTGGAAAGTATGAAATTCTAGACAAAGATAATAGGGATTTGATTTTGAATGGTCTGGAAGGAAAAAAGATTATTATTACTGCAAGTGGTATGGCTGATGGATGACCAATTATGTGATATCTTGAACGCTATGCACAGAGCCCAAGAGCTGTATTTTATTATCCAGGCTTTTTGGTTCCAGGAACTACTGGAGCCCATCTTGCCAATGAAAATCGTAAAAAAATCAAACTTAATGGAAATGAAATTGTGGTACAGGCAAAAATGGTTCAGAAAAATGGCTTTTCAGGACATGGGGACGAAAAAGATTTGCTACAATATCTAGAATCTATGAATCTAAAAAGGAATGCTGACATTCTTGTTGTTCATGGAGACACACAATCTTCATCCCTAGCACTGGCTCATACCCTGAAAAGAAAATGATTTCCTCAAAATGTTATTGTCCCTGAATTAAGCGACATTCATACTGTAGATTTTGATAAATAAAAAATAAAAAAATGAGCAAAAAACAAAATAAATTTCCCAATAAAAAAGTAGAAAATTTTTTCCTCGCGCCCAAAAAAGAAACTTCCTCTTCAGAAGAGAATGTTCGTAGAAAAATTGCAATGCGATTATATGGAATACAAGAAGTTGATGTGGCGACATTAGATGCAATTACTTCCATTGAAAATTCAGAAATTTATCATGAATATCTCACAAATCACATTCATCAAACCAAGAGTCTAGCACATCACTTGGCATACCGATCTCATAATGGAGAAAATTGGCAACTAGATAGTGCTGAAAAAATGAATAAAAAACTTTTACAACAATTCAATGGCGGACGCGCTGCAGAAGTGATTATGACAGAGGCATTGATGTTGACAAATAAAGAATGATATCATTTTCTCCCTGTAAAAGAAATGGATCTGAATCATAAAGTTGATATGATTTCACGCATTCCCGTACAAAGAAATAATTCATTTGCATGAACCATAGCCTTTGGTACACAACTCACTGTCGCACCAGTGATATGAATTTCATGAAAAGAAAACGTTTATGAATGAAAAAAATCCATAGTAAAATCTCGACTTGGATGATTTGAGGATGAACATAGTCGCATGGATTTGGCAGCAAGACATGGTGCCTTGACAGTTCCTGATATTATTTCTTTTATAGCATTAAATGGTAGCATTGGAAAGACTTTTATAAACACTTCTGATACCACTACTACTAAATTTTTTGAATGGAAGCACAAAAATTTTGAGCTGAATAAATGAATGCTTGGTCGGTTTAAGCGTGGTTTTCGTGAAGATATTTTACTGTTGGCAGAGGAATTATCAAATATACAAAAATTTATTGTTTCGGAAGATTTTTTAGAAAATATTCAAAAAAATTTTCATGAAACTCGGAATTTTGATGTAGTGTATAAAAAAGAAGTAAGCTACAATACAGAAACCCGTGAACTCACTTTGATTATATATAAAGAATGAGAAATTCTTATGCGTGCTGATTTTTTTATCACACCAAAGGTTCAGGAAATTCTCAAAAATACTACAAGGCGTGATCAAGAACATAGAAAAAAATTGAAAAATTTTAAAGAAAATCAATAAAAAATCGATTTATCGGTTTTTTATTTTGACAAAAAAATATTGCCTATATAATACAATTATGAATACGCAATTTTTAAAAAATTATTTAAAAAATTTAAAAAAATCTGGCATTGAGCGTCAGATTCCAAATATTTCTGAACAAAATGCAGAATTTATCGGGAAAATTTTACAAGAAAAAAATCCTAAAAAAATTTTAGAAATTGGGACAGCAAATGGCTTTTCTGCATTGAATTTTATATATTTTTTACAAGAAAAAAATCCGGAGAATTGCGAGATTTTTACTATAGAATATGCTTGGAATGCACACAATGAAGCAGTGGAACATTTTAAAAATTGTAAAATAAAAAATATTTTTCCAATTTGGTGAGATGCAAAAAAGATATTGCCAATTTTTGAAAATAATTCTTTTGATGTGATTTATATTGATGCTATGAAAAAAGAATATTTGCAATATTTTCTTTTATCACTTCCAAAAGCAAAAAATGATGCGATTTTTATTGTGGATGATGTTGAAAAATTTGCTCATAAAATGCAAGATTTTTATGATTTTCTCAAAGAAAAATCTATTAAATATACACTTTATAAAACCGATGAAGATGATAGTATTATGATTATTGAGAAAAAAGATATATTTTTTTAAATTTTATCAAAACAATTATTTTCTAAAAATTTTTAAAAACAATTCTCCTTTCAAATGTCAGAGCCAAAGGATGAAGATGAAATAATATTTCTTTCAAGAAAAGAGACGCAAGAGACTTGGTTTGAAAAAATTTTTTATAAAAAATATTTAAAAAATTTTTTAAAAACTACCCTGTATAAGAGAGAGAAATTTATATATTTTAAAAAAATCTTCATTTCATAATATATAATCCATAATTAAAAAGAATCTCATTTATCTTGGAAAAAACAAAAATCCTAGCATTTCACTAGGATTTTTTAGAGAAAATAAAATCTCAAAAGCATATTTATTTATTTTCTTGTTTTTCTTCTGACAACTTTTCTTCTTTTTTATCAGCATCAGTCTTGTCTGCATCCAAATTCTCTTCAAAGGATTTTTCTTGTGTTTGTGTAGCAACAACTTCTTCAGAAGGGGTTTTATTTGTTGATTCACAGCACGAAATATCTTTGCTCTGCTTATTTCCTTGAACAATATATTCCACAATTCGCGACAATAATATCAAAGCCAACACAATAGCACCTGTATATATCAAAATAGCTACAAGCATCTTAAGATATTTGAGTGATTCATAATTATTGGCACGCTCACGAAGTATAGTTACCAGATTATCACTCGCCTGCAAAGAATTGAATTCATTTTCCATATGACGCATTTTAAAACGAGCAATATCTCTTGTATCTTCATAGCCCCAAAAAATATTAGCACGAACATAATCATTACCATAATATGCGTATTTATAGGGGTTAAAAGAAAAATACAGCCAAATATGAAATGTTCCGATTATCCAAATTGTAATAACAATAAAAAATGCAATAATCTTTGCGAGTCGCCATTGCCAATACTTTTCAAGATTTTTATATATAGCATTATTGAACATAAAAAATACATTAAGAATTATTTAAAGCATTATATACATTGATAGTAAAAAATACGTAAAATTATTCATCTTCATTCATCATTCGAACTGTTGTCATGATATTTTCTGCAACGAGCATAAGCGGATTTTTTTCAAAATGTTGTTGTGATATTTTTCCTTGTGTAATTCCAATAATCACAGTAACTGGCATAATTTCATTATTTGCAAGCTTATATATTTCTGTAAAATTTTTTTCAGAATATACATCAGCCTCATAAACCATAAGAAGTTTTTCTGCATCAGCATCCAAAGGCACATTATCCACAAGAATTCCGCCTATAGATAAGCCAAAATCTTCCACAAAATAATCTTTTTGTTCCTCAAAAATCTCCAAAAATTGTGCTTCCCCCATCAGAGAATCACGGTTTTCATTTGTCAAATCAGTAGTAAGAATTTTTTCATTAAAATTCATAAAAACATTTGGCAATACAATATCACCAACTTCATGATCCACATCAACAGAACGTGCTGTCTCTGCAAAAAAAATCTTCTCTGGCTGATATTCCTCTAGAGTGATTGCAAAAAGTTCTGAAATCTTCACCTTATCAGAGAAAGCAAAAATATAATTATTTTTTTGATAAAAAATAACATCATGAGATTCATTGGTTTGACGTATTCCTGAAACACTACTCACAAGCACATCCCGAAGTGCTGGATTATTAATAAGAATCACATTGATCATAAAAATTTGATTTTAAAAAATTCTTTGATATTATAGAGAAAATTTTTTTAAAAGCAATATGGATTTTCTTTCACTCATTCTTGGTCTTGTTTTTGGTTTTTGTTTGGGCTTTTTGTGGCTACAGATTCAGAGAATATGAATTGAAAAAAGGATTCGCCAAGACGCTGTACGTGGTTCTCGAAATGCTATAACTGGAGAAATTTATGAAAAAATTTTACCAACAATGCCAGATTTTCCATATTTTCCTAAAGATATGGTTTTTGTGGGAAAATGAACAGATTATATTGTATTTGATGGACTCTCTGAATGAGATTTAAGGGAAATTGTCTTTTTAGAACTCAAAAGTGGAAAATCTCGTCTCAATACTAATGAAAAAATGATTAAAAAAATCCTAGACGAAAAACGTGTCCGCTTTGCAGAAATGCGAATTTCTACCAATAAAAATGATGAATAATTTGCTTTTTTAAAAAAGTTATGCTAGTATACTTCTAGTATTTAATTTCTTTAAAATATGTCTATTGAACACCTTTCTACTAAAAATGAATTTACTACAGGATTTAACAAAGAATTTTTTGAAATATTTAACAAAAATCCCGATGAAATTCTAGCCTCTCCTATGACTAATACTCCTGGAAAAATCGATGCTTCTTACTTGGCTCGTCTTATTTTAAATGGTGATCTGTCAACTTGGCTTCATATAGCCAACATGAACCGTCCTCTCACGCCTGATTTGAAAAAATTTCAAGAAACCTATGAAAACATTGTGGCGTATTTTGCAAATCCAGATTTTACACTCTTTGATTTATTGGAAAATGAAAGCGATTTTTCTGAAATTTCTCGTTTTATTTCTGAAAAATTTTCAAAATCAAATATCTTGCAACATAATATTTCAAACAAAGTAGCAGAATATAAAGCAGAGCAACTTTAATTTTGAAATTTGAAAACCTTAAAAAAATTTTATGTTACTTCTTTCTACCTCATCTCTTGCGGGCTATGGACTCCATCGTATTTTTGATTTTGTCAAAAAATCTCACTATGATGGAGTAGATTTGTGTATAGATTTTTCTCAATTCGATACATTTCATGTGGAATATTTACGCGAACTCTCGGAAACATCCGATGTAAAAATCATCAGTATCACAGCACCAGAAACAAAACTCACAACACAACAACTAGAATTCATACTAACGCTTGCTTCTGATCTCAATGTTTCTGTTGTTAATATTCATCCTCCTCACAGACTTGAAAAAGAAAAGGATTGGTTTGGGGAATATTTGAAAATTCTTCAAGAAAAACATCCAAATATTATGATTAACATCATAAATGCGCCACCAAAAACATGGTTGTTTATTATTGCTGAATATGGTGATGCTCGTCCTGAAACTATCAAAAAAATGACAGAACATACAGCACTCTCTATTGCAAACATTGATCCAAATTCTTGAGTTGATCTCATGCGAACTTTTTATCTTCTTGGTTCCACCATGGAGTTTGTCTATCTATCTGATCGTCGTGAAGGCTCAAAAAAATTATTTCCTGGAAAATGACTTATGCCATTAGAATCCCTTCTTATCAAACTTAAAGATATTAAGTTTTCTGGAATTTTTTCATTACAAATTGACCCCAATGAATTGGGTGCAGGAAATGATGATGTTGTCATTGCAAATCTAGAACTTGCCAAGCAATATTTATACAAATATTTTGAAAAATCCTAAAATCCCAATTTTAGGATTTTAGTTTTATCTTCTGGAGTTTTAAATAAAATAAAAAAACCACCAATATATTGTCGGTGGTTTTTTGATGGAGTTTTTTCTAAATTTTTTTGTTTTTCAGCTCTCTTATGAATGAGGATTTTATAATAAATGTTATATTTTATAATTTTTAAAAATTTTTCTAAAAATCCACATTTGCCACATACCCCCACAATATCTTAACCCAAGAGAACTCAATGAAATAATTTCCTTTCAAAGGGATTGCAGAGGTTGTCATCTTGAGCAAAGTCAAAGAATGGAAATGAAATAACCTTCTTTCAAGAGAAGAAATAGAAGGCTTTTTTAAAAATTATATTTCTTAAAAAAGCCAAAATTCTTCATTCCTTATTTATAATTCATAATTGAAAAATTTTTCTCAATTCTCCAAAACCAAAAGAAATGATAAAAAATTATATTCTCGCCAAACACTAGACCATCAGAAAAATATTATCCACAAAAAAACTGACATATTGTCAGTAATTTTTATCTCAACGGTGTTGAATGATGTGTAGTAAGATAGTATGTTCCATTTTTAATAGACAATCCAAGACCCATATCTGTAAAGTACGGATTTACCATACTCCTATAATGCGGACCATTATATGATTTTTCTGAATAAAAATAATCAAATGTTTTGCGAATAGCCCTAATAGCCGCATCAGTACAATCAGAAGATGAACAAGTAATAGATCCAAATCATACATTTTCTGTGTGTTTAGAACGATTGATAACTGTTGCATTTACTCCCCTATCCATGAACCATTTATCAATAGCAGCAAAATTATAACAAGCATAGTTCTTTTCGCCCACACAACCATCACCTGGACGACCATGCGTAGTATATCCACGATCTCTCGAAAATTCTGACCATTCCTGAGCAGTAGCCCCAAGCAAAGAATTGCTCACATATGGTGTCAAGCCTTGTTCTATACGTATAGAATTCACCCATCCAAGCCATGCCGCCTCTACACGAGCTATATCAATATTACCAATTGATGAACGAGAAGAGTGTGACGAAAATGAAGTGCGAGTCACAGGAGCAATACTTGATGAAACAAGTGGCGTTCGTGTCACAGTGCGCGAAAGAGCTGCCTGTCGTTCAGATTCATTCAATACTGACAATTCTGGCGCTGAATACATGACATCATCAGATGGAAGTGTTTTTTCTGCTAATGCTGCCATACGAGCACGATTAGCTGCCTGCATTGCCTCAAATCTCGCATCAGCCTCAGTTCTTATCCGAAGTTGATGTGATTCTTGATTTACTCCTGCCTGTCGTAACATTTCTGCACTCAATGATGATGCAGAAGAAAACGCAGAAACAGAAAAAGTATTTGCACAAATGGCAACAAGCATCATTATTGGTATATATTTTTGTTTACTCATATATAAAAATTAAAATGCAAAATTATTTTAACATAATTTTTTTAATTTGTCAAATTTTGAAAAAAAATTTTAAAAAAATAACAAATTTGCAATAAAAAAATTCCTAAATTAGAAATCGATAAAATCATACCACAAATTTCTTTTCATTGCAATTATTTTATCTAGACAAATAAAATAATTTATTTAAACA
>JBHBSX010000038.1:0-4706 GCA_041779175.1 Candidatus Altimarinota bacterium
ATTTATAAAAATCATCATAGTTTTTCTTAAGCAATCAAAACCTCACCGTTTTCCTCACCTCAAATAAATTTTGAAATTTTTGTAACATATTTTTAAAGTTAAAAAATAAATTATCCATACTATATTCAAAGTAAAATTTTTTGCAAAATTTATTTACTTTTCTTATATTATTTATATTATATTAATAATTTATTCTCTAACTTTTTGTTTATGAGTCATAAAATTTTTGACAATATTTCTCGAAAATACGCACTTTCCAAGACCTTGCGTTTTGAGCTTGCCTCAACCGAGCAAACTCTCAAAAATCTCAAAATTCATAATATTCTTACAAAAGATGAGAAAAAAGAAAAAGCCTATCACGAAATAAAACCACTTTTTGATGAGCTTCACAATATTTTCATTACCGAAAGTCTCGAAAAATCTCAAATTTCTTGGGAAGATTATATTGCAAAATACTCAAGAAAAACAGAAGAAAATAAAAAAGAATTGGAAAATATAGAAAAAAATCTTAGAGAAGAAATTGGAAAACTCTTTGCTCACACGGGCGAATATTGGAAATCTGAACTTAATAAAAATTTTTCAAAACCCGTTCTCAAAGACAAATGATATAAGATTCTTACCGAAGCCTGAATTCTTCATATTCTTCGCGAAAAATATCCTGACAAAAAAGAATTTATTGACGAATTTGACGGATTTTTTACATATTTTTCAGGTTTTAACCAGAATCGTGAGAATTATTATACCACAAAAGAAGAAAAATCCACAGCCATTGCCACAAGAATTGTCCATGAAAATCTGCCAAAATTTTGTGGAAATAAAGAAATTTTTGAAAAGAAAAAAGATTCTTATCTTTCTATTTATGAATATCTCAAAAATCTCGGAAAAATTCTTCAAATAAAATGAAAAAGTGGTGAGATGGAAAATCTCTACCCTATTACCGAAGATATTTTTGAATCGTATTTTTTCAATTCTTGCCTTTCGCAAAATGGAATTGACGAATATAACAGAATTATTGGTCATTATAATGAGCTTATTAACCTCTATAATCAGAATAATTCTTCGGAAAAACTTTCGCATTTCAAAACGCTTTACAAACAAATCGGTTCCAAGTGAGAAAAAACTTTTGAAATTTTTTCACTAGAAAATACCGATGCAATGAGAAAACTTATAGAAGAAAAATATATTCCTGAAATAGCCGAAAAACATCAAAAAATCAAAGAAATTTTTCAAACGCTCAATCACAAAACCTGAGAAGATTTTTCAAAAATTTTTCTTTCAAAAAATTCTATCAACACTATTTCTGCAAAAATTTTTAGCAATTGGATGACAATTTCTGAAAAAATGATAGTAAATAAAATTTGGAAACAAGATAATAATTGAGAAGTTATTATTCCAGAATATACTTCCATGAGTTCCATTTTTAACAGCATAAATAACGAAAAAATTGAAGAAATTTTTAAAGAAGAAAAAATCAAAAATCTTGATATAAGCACTGCAAATCCTTCGGAAATTTTTTTAAAAATTTTGCAAAATGATATTGAGACCGCTATTATACAAACGCAAGAATATCAAAAAGAATTATTAAAAATTCTTCCATCTTTTGATAAAGAAAAATCTGAACACAAAGAAATTCTCAAAAATTTTGCTGATGAAAGTCGCATTCCATTCATGATGCTCAAATATTTTCTCGCCAAAAAAATTCATAATACCGAAACAGATTCTGAATTCTATAATGATATTGACGCTGTATTTCAGGATTGTGAAATTTTTACAAATTATGATCCTATTCGCAATTTTATCACCAAAAAAATAATTACAAGTGATAAAATGAAACTCAATTTCGAGAATGGAACACTTGCTGGTGGTTGGGATGTTAATAAAGAATCTGCTAATTCTTGTGTGATTTTGCTTGATGAAAATAATCACGAATGGCTAGCAATTATGACAAAATGAAATAATCAAGTTTTTCAAAAAGAAGTTACAGAATGAAAATGAAAAAATAAAATTATACAGAAAAATCCGCTTTATAATGAGGATAGCAATTGATGGAAAAAGATGGAGTATAAACTCCTTCCATGACCAAACAAAATGCTTCCAAAGTGTCTTATACCATGAAAAGAACCACAAAAATATGGTGCCACTGATGAAATTCTTGAGATTTATAAAAGTGGTTCTTTCAAAAAATCTGAAAAAAATTTTTCAAAAAATTCTCTCTATAAAATGATTGATTTCTACAAAGAATCTCTTCCCAAATATGAAGACTGGAAAGTATTTGATTTTCAATTCAAGAAAACAGAAGAATATGAGGATATTAGTCAATTTTATAGCGATGTGGAAATTCAGTGATACAAACTCGACTTTGTCAATATCAACAAAACCGAACTACAAAAACTTGAAAATGAAGAAAAAATTTTCTTGTTTCAAATCAAAAATCGTGATTATAATAAAGCTAACAATCAGAAAAAAGACAGTAATAAAAATCTCCATACTCTCTATTGGCAAGCGATTTTTTCAAATCTTGAAAACAAGCCAAAACTCAATGGCGAAGCGGAATTATTTTTTAGAAAAGCATCTCAAATTATTTTCAAAAAAGATGAAAATGGAAAAGAAATTCTCAACAAAAAAGACGAAAAAATTATTGAAAAAATTCGTTATACTCGAGACAAATTCTTGTTTCATGTGCCAATTACTCTCAATTTTTGTCTCAAGGAAAACAATATCAATGAAATTATAAAAAATCTCATCACAGAAAATGATAATATCAAATTCCTTGGAATTGATCGTGGAGAAAAGCATCTTCTCTATTACTCTCTCACAGACAAAAATGGAAAAATTCTCGAACAATGAAGTTTGAATGAATTTTTTGACGGAAAAAAATATCACAATTATCATGAAAAACTAACAAAAATTTCAGAAAATCGAGACAAGGCTCGAAAAAGTTGGCAAACAATCGGAACTATCAAAGAAATGAAGGAGGGTTATATTTCTCAAGCTGTGAAAAAAATTACCGATCTTGCTATTGAGTATTCGGCAATTATCGTCATGGAAGACCTCAATACTGGATTTAAACGCGGACGACAAAAAATTGAAAAATCTATTTATCAAAAATTCGAACTCGCACTGGCCAAAAAACTCAATTTTGTTGTTCTCAAAAATACAAAAAATAATGAAATTGGAAGCATCAATAATGCTTATCAACTCACGCCAAAAGTAGAAAACTATGGCGACATTGAAAACAAAAAACAAATAGGAATTATTTTTTATACGCGTGCTAATTACACTTCCCAAACCGATCCTGCAACCTGATGGCGAAAGAGTATTTATATTCGCAAGGGCGTGAAAAATATCAAAAATGATATTATTGAAAATTTTTGAGATATTTATTATGAAAACTGAGAATATATTTTTGAATATATTGACAAAAATGAAAAAAGATGGAAAATGTATACCAAAGCTCATGGAAAAGTTCTCGAAAGATATTATTGATACAGAAATAAAGAAAATAATATTTGGGAAAATAAGCTGATCAATGCAGAAATAATTCTTGATGAAATTTTGAAAAATTTTGATAAAAATCGCTCTATTCTCGCGCAAATCGAGGAATGAATTGAACCAACAAGCTGGGAAAAACTTCGTTTTGCTATTGAAATTATTTCACAAATTCGAAACTCAGGAAATACCGAAAAAGATAATGATTTCTTACTCTCGCCTATTCGCGACGAAAATGGCAAGCATTTTGATTCTCGTTATTATCTTGAAAAAATTTCAAAAGAAACAGACGCAAATAATATAGAAAAACCTGTTTCTGGTGATGCTAATGGTGCCTATAATATTGCAAGAAAATGAATTATTATGGCGGAACACATCAGACAAGATTTCAAAAATAATTCAGAAAAAGATTTGTCTCTTTATATTCCCGATCAAGAATGGGATTTGTGGCTTAATAATCAAGAAAAATGGAAAAATGAACTTTCTATTTTTGCCTCAAAAAAAGCTATGGAAAAGCAACGAAACAAAAAATAATCCCCAAAATTTGCAAAAATTTTCAAAATATGATAGTATCTTACTATCATATTTTTGTTTTATGGATGCAAGCAATTATATTCTTCTTTCAGAATTAAATGATTTTATTTTCTGTCCGAGATCGATTTATTGGCATCATATCTATGGAAATTATAACAAAAATCTCTATCAAAGCACTTATCAAACCGAAGGAACACAAGTTCATAGCGCGGTAGACAACAGAAAATATTCTTCCAAAAAAGAAATTCTTCAATGAATTGCAGTAATTTCTCATCAATATGGAATTATGGGAAAAATCGACACTTTTAACACCAAAACAGGAATTCTCACAGAAAGAAAAAAGAAAATTGAAAAAATATACAAATGATATGAATGGCAATTATATGGACAATATTTTTGTCTGACAGAAATGTGATATATGGTCACAGGATTGCAAATGTATTCTTACGATGATAACAAAACCTATCATATTCCCCTTCCCAATGCAGAAGAAGAAAAAAATTTTTTAAAAATTTTGGAAAAATTTAAAAATTTCTCATTTGAAAAACCTATGCAAATCAACAAAAATAAATGCGAAAAATGTATTTATAAAGAATTATGTGATATTTCTTAATTTGTGAATTATGCTTTCAAAACCAGACTTTCTCGAAAAACAATTTCTTGTGATTTTTTCTCATGATATC
>JBHBSX010000039.1:0-7930 GCA_041779175.1 Candidatus Altimarinota bacterium
GAAAAATGTTTTAAAATAAAGCTTTCAGAACCTTTTTATAATATTTCATTTTATGATTGGGATAAGGATTATATTGGAAGTGAGAAAAATTTTATGGAATTGTATTTTAAAAATTCTTGAAAAAATTTTGTTATAGAAAATTGAGAAAAGCCAGAATTTTTGATAGAAACGATAAAGAAAATAGAAGAAATAATTTGAGTGAAATTTTCTTTGGAAAAAATTTATTCTTCTTTTCCAAGATGAATACAATGAAAGGGGAATTTGGAAAAATGGATTTTAGAAAATTTAGGATAGTATTATGGAAAAATTTTTAGAAAAATTTTGAAAAATACAAAATAGTGGTTTTGTTGCTTGCTTTATAGAAGATATTTTTTAATAAAATTTAATTCTATTCTATTGATTGGAGTTCTGTAAAAAATTTAGAAAAATTTAATAATATTGTCGATTTTAAAAATTTTTGTATACAAATTTTATAAAAAAATCCTCTATTTTTTTAAATTTTCTGAAATTTTTTGAAAAAACTTCAGAAAAAATCTCTTGACGAGACAAGAAAATATGTTTTTTTAATTTTTTTTGAAAAAAGATTTGCATTTTTAAAACTTTTATGTATACTTTCTTGGCTCTATTTTAATTAACTAGTTTTTACGCATTTTATGCCGAAGGATGACAAAATCGAAGTAGAGGGCAAAGTCCTTAAAGCCCTCCCTTGAGCCATTTTTGAAGTTCAACTTCCAGAAGAATTTTCAAATATGGTTATTCGTGCGTATGTAAGTGGTAAGATGCAAAAGCACCTTATTAGACTTATACCAGGAGATTCAGTGGTAGTAGAGTTGACTCCATATGATCTCAGCCGCGGCCGCATCACTTTTCGAAAGCCTAATGCTAATGCGAGAAAACCGGATTCGAGCAAATAGTCTTTCGTTACTTTTTTGTTTTTTTACAAAAAGTGATTGTATTCTTTTTAATTTTTCTTTTATGAAAGTTCGTCCTTCAGTAAAAAAAATCTGTGACAAGTGTCGTATTATTCGACGAAAAGGCGTTGTACGAGTAATTTGTACAGAACCTAAACATAAACAACGACAAGGATAAACTTGGAGCATATGCTCTCTTTTTCCTTTTAATAAAATTCTAAATTTTAATCACTACTCTATGGCTCGTATTGCTGGTGTGAATCTTCCAGATGGAAAACACGCAGAAATTTCTCTTATGTATATTTTCGGTGTTGGTCGCTCTCTTGCACAAAAAATTCTTACAAAAGTAGGGATTGCATGGGATAAAAAAATGGGTGATCTCACAGAAGAAGAGCTCGACCTTATTCGTGCCGAGCTAAAAAATTATATTATTGAAGGTGATCTTCGTCGTGAAATTGCTGGAAATATTAAAACTCTTCAAGAAATTGGTTCATATCGTGGAAGTCGCCACAAAAAACGTCTTCCTGTACGTGGACAACGAACAAAAACAAATGCTCGTACTCGTAAGGGGCGTGCTGTTACTGTTCAGAATAAAAAGAAATAATATATCTTGTGTATATTTTATAAAATTTAATTCTTATACTCTATGGCAAAAGCTACTCTTCGCCGCTCAAAAAAGACGCGTAGAAATGTTCCAGAAGTTAATGTTTTTATTACAGCAACACTTAATAATACTCATGTAGTAGTTTCTTCTCTTGAAGGTGAAGTACTTACTTGGGCTACAGGTGGAAGCTCTGGATTTAAGGGTGCTCGTGAAGCTACTCCTTACGCTGCTCAAATTACTAGTGAGAATGCTGTATCTAAAGCAAAAACTCTTCACTCAATTGAACGTGCACATGTATATGTAAAGGGTATTGGTGCAGGTCGTGAACAAGCAGTTCGTGGAGTTGCAAACACAGGTGTTGATCTTGTTGCAATTTACGATATTACTCCAGTTCCACACAATGGTTGTCGAAAGCCTAAAGCTCGAACACTCTAGTATTTTTACAGTTTACTGTATTTCATAATATATCTAAATTTAATCTCTCATATGCGTTATACGGGACCAAAAATGAAGCTCTGTCGTCGAGAAGGGTATAACCTCTTTGGTACAGAAAAATACAACCTTGAGAACAATCATCGTCGTGTAAAGCGTGGTGGAAAACTCTCTGAATATGGTGTACAGCTTCGAAAGAAACAAGCCGCTAAGCGTCAATATAATCTTTCTGAAAAACAATTTCGTAAATATTATCAGAAAGCTACAAAATCTGTTGATATGACAACAGGTGATGCAATGCTCCGTTCTCTAGAACTTCGTCTTGATACTGTTATTCTTCGTTCAAATATTGCTCGTACTATTATGCAAGCTCGTCAGTGTGTATCACATGCTCACTTTCTTGTAAATGGAAAAAAATTGAACATTCCTTCGTATCAAGTTCGTGTTGGTGATGTTATCACTATTAAAGAAAAACTTAAAGAATCTCCTCTTTACAAAACTCTTGTTGAGGAATTTGCAGAGTTTTCTAAGAAAAATGCTGATGCTAATGTTACAAATGTAAAGTGGCTTTCAGTTGATCCAAAAAAACTTACTATTACTGTAACAGCTCTTCCTGATCACAGTGATTTTGACAAAATGATTGATGCACAAAGAATTGTGGAATTTTATTCAAAATAATTCTCATTGTTGCCACATTTTGGTTTTTAGTTACCTTTCTATCGTCCTCTTTTTATGCACACTATTCATACCGTTATTGGAGTACCTAAGATTTCTCAAGAGGTTATCTCTACAAATGAGGCGACTTTTATTATCGATCCATTACCAAATGGATATGGTGTAACTATTGGAAATTCTTTGCGACGTGTGATGCTTTCTTCAATTCCTGGAACTCGTGTTACTGGAGTAAAGATTTCTTGAGTTTCTCATGAATATGCCACACTTCCTGGAGTCCATGATTCTGTATTAGATATTCTTCTAAATCTCAAGGGGCTTGTAATTGAGAAAAAAACAACAGGAATAGAATGGATTTCTCTAAAAAAAACAACAGCTGGTGTTGTTGTGGCTGGAGATATTCAAGAAACCTCTGATATTAGAGTGCTGAATCCTGACATGTATATTACAAGTTTAGATAATGGTTTTTCTTTTGAGGCTCAAATTCGTGTTGAAAAAAATATTGGATATACGAGTATTGATGCTTTAAAATTACAAGAAGATGATCCAGCCGTTCTTCTGGTAGATGCAAACTTTTCTCCAGTATTAAATGTGAAGTACACTGTTGAAAATGCTCGATATGGTGAGATTACTAATCTTGATGCTTTGCGTATTACTGTCAAGACAAATGGTGTTATGTCTCCAGCAGATGTGGTGAAATTTTCTGGAAAAATGCTTGAATCATATTTTGCACTCTTTAATGAAGGAGCTTTACAAGTAGCAGGTGAATTTATTGCAAATATTCGTGAAGTAATTGAACGAGAAAAGCAAGAAGTGAAAGCAGATCTTGAAAAAGAAACTTATACTCCTATTGAAATTATGGGACTTTCCCCACGTACACTTAATGCGCTTGTAAATGGTGATATTCTCTCTATTGAACAACTTGCTAAATGTACAGAAGCAAAGCTCTCTTCAATAAAAGGATTTGGCCGCAAGGCTATGACCGAAGTTCGTGAAGCTTTAGCTACAAAAGGATTAAAGCTTTTGGGCGACGATTAAAAAGAAATTAACAATTTATTTAATATTTATTCTCTATGCGTCATTGAGTCAAAAAACATCTTCACCTTAATGGAAAAGATAAAGCACATCGAAAAAGCGTTGTTCGTAATCTTGTTACTGCTCTTTTTGAACATGGAGCTATCACAACAACAAAAAAGCGAGCTCTTGCTATTGTGCCTGTAGTAGAAGGACTTATTGAGCTATCAAAAGGATCTCATACAGATTATAATAAGATTCGTCTTATTGCACCACAGGTGTTTACTGAGAAAGCTTCACGTGCTGTTCTTGCATCAGCCGATGCTTACAAAGACAGAACTGGTGGTTATACACGTATCACTCCAATTAAGTATCGTGATGGTGATTCTGCTATACTTGTAAAAATTGAACTAGTATAATTATTTTTACGGATTTATCCGTATTCTCATTCTAAATTTTCTATTTTATGAAAACTCTTGTTTCAAAGCAAATTCCTGGAAATGAGCGTTCATGGTTTGTGGTTGATGCTGAAGGACAGACTCTTGGTCGTCTTGCAACAAAAATTGCTACAAAGCTTTCTGGACGAGATCGTGTAGATTTTACTCCGCATATTGATAATGGTGCTTATATCGTTGTTATTAATGCTGAGAAAATTCTTGTTACAGGTACAAAGGAAGAAGTGAAGCTTTATCGAACACACTCTGGTTTTATGGGTGGTCTAAAAGAAACAACTCTTGCAGATATGCGTAAACTTAATCCTACTCATATTATTTCTCATGCAGTTTCTGGAATGCTTCCAAAAAATAAACTCCGAGAAAAAATGCTTGATCGTCTTAAGGTAGTTGCAGGATCAGAACATCCTTATGCTGCTCAAAAGCCCGAAACTCTTTCTTTATAATTTTTTCTACTTTTATTTATGTCAGCAAAAAAATATTCATACGCTGTGGGTCGTCGAAAAACTGCTGTAGCACAAGTTCGTCTTTTTGCAGGAAAAGGAGAATCAAAAATCAATGAAAAAGCAGTTGATGCATATGTACATCGAGCTGATCTTTTTCATACAATCTATTCTCCTCTTAAGGTTGCAGGCGTGTTTGATGCTTTTCATTTTGAAGTAAAGGTTTCTGGTTCTGGTGAATCTGCACAAGCAGAAGCAATTTGTCTTGGTATTGCGCGTGCTCTTGTGGTTGCAGATGAAAATCTTAAACAAGTACTTCGCGGTACTGGTTACCTTACTCGCGATTCTCGTACAGTAGAACGTAAAAAACCAGGTCTCAAGAAGGCACGTAAGTCTCCATCTTGGTCAAAGCGTTAATATCTTGCATACAGTTATCTTTAAAACTCAAATTTTATGCCTACAATTAGTCAACTTGTTCGCTCAAAGCGAAAAGATAAAACTCGCAAGAGTAAATCGCCAGCACTTCAATTTAATCGTAATTCTTTGAAAAAAGAAATGACTGAACTTCCAGCTCCACAACGTCGTGGTGTTTGTCTTAAGGTGTATACAATGACTCCTAAGAAACCAAACTCTGCGCTTCGTAAAGTTGCAAAAGTTCGTCTTACTAATGGTTATGAAGTTATTGGTTATATTGGTGGTGAAGGACACAATCTTCAAGAGCACTCAGTTGTAATGCTTCGTGGTGGTCGTGTTAAGGATCTTCCAGGTGTACGTTATCATATTGTTCGTGGTGTTCTTGATTGTCAAGGTGTTGAAAAACGTGGTCAATCACGCTCACTCTACGGTGCAAAACGTCCAAAAGCAAAAAAATAAAATAGCTTTGCTATAATTACTTCAAAACTTTAACATTTTATTTATGAGTACAAAAGGAAGTGTTTCATTTGCAACACAGAATGAGCGTATCCAGAAATTTGTCAATTATTTGATGAAAAATGGTAAAAAAACGCTTGCGTACAAAATCCTCAACAATACTTTTGATATTCTTCGTGAAAAGGGTTATACAAATCCTGAAGAAATCTTTGATAAAGCTGTAGATAATACTATGCCAAAAATCGAATGTCGTCCAAAGCGTGTTGGAGGTTCTATTTATCAAGTACCTATGGATGTTCCAGCTGGACGTCAGTTTGCTCTTGCATCTCGTTGGATTCTTGGTGCTGCTCGTTCTAAGGATGGGAAAGATTTTGCTCATTTTCTTGCTCAAGAACTTATTGATGCAGCTACTGAAACTGGTACAGCTTTCAAGAAAAAACTTGATGTATATAAAATGGCAGAAGCCAACAAGGCGTTTGCTCGCTTTGCTAACAATCGATAATTTATTATCCAGATTATTTAATAATTTTAATTATTTATGGCTCATAAAAAAGCGATGGGTTCGACTGCGAATGGTCGAGACTCTGTGGCGAAACGCCTTGGTGTAAAAATCTATGGTGGTCAGCCTGCTGTCGCCGGAAATATTATTGTTCGTCAGAAGGGTAATACATTCTGGGCTGGACAAGGGGTATCTCAAGGAAATGATTATACTCTTTTCGCGACTCGCGATGGTATTGTTCAGTTTCAAGAAAAACGTCGTACTCGTTTCGATGGACGTGTATACCGTGATATTTATGTTTCAGTTGTATAATTTGAAATTTTCTTTTTAACAAATATTTATTATGACTTTTTCAAAAAAACAACTTTCTCGAGTTCGCGGACGAAAGCGTTATGCAGCATGGCTTCGCTTGAATGCTACTCGCCTAGAAAATCTTTCATCTTCACTTCAATATAATGAAGCTGGTGAAGCAATAGCTCTTGCACACTTTGCATCTCCAATTACAGGAGAATATAAAGGTCGCAAAGTTATTCGTGTAAAATCAGGTCGAGGAAAAACACCAAGTGTGATTCGTGCGTAATTCTTGAAAGAATTCTTTCATACTCCCGAGATTTATTATGAATTTCGGGAGTATTCTTAATTTTTTCAATCTGTTCTTTAAAAATTGATTATGGCTACTCTCTCAAGACGAAATACTCGTCATTTACTAGTGCAAGTACTGTATGCAGATATTTTTCTGAATAAAGAAAATAATCCTGTGGATATTTTATTGAATTCATATAAGGATGAGAGTTACTATGCAAATATTGATAATCAGTTTTTGTTTGAATTAAGAGATATTATACATATTCACACTAAAGAGTTACTTTCTATTATTTCTGTATTAGCTCCAAAATTTGATTTAGAAAAAATTCCAAAGATTCATATTATTATTCTCATGATAGCAATTTCTGAATTATTATATATGACAGAAAAATTGGACTCTAAGATTATTCTAAATGAGGCAATTGAGCTTGGAAAGACGTTTTCGGATATTCAATGAGCAAAATTTATCAATGGTACTCTTGGAAATTTTGTTCAGGATAAAGATAAATTTTTATCAAATTCTGTGAGTGAATTTTCTTTTTTTTGCTAATTTATGTCAAGAACCTCACTTCGTTTTCAACGTGCTGAGTTTGAGGAAAAGGTTTTCTATTTCCTCTCAACACTTGCAATTATTCCTAAAAATCCAGAATTATTTTTTACAGCCTTTGTGCACAAAAGTGTATTAAATGAGGCAACAAAGACCTATAAAGAATCTAATGAACGTTTGGAGTTTTTGTGAGATGCTATTTTGGAACTAGTTATTACTGAAAAACTTTTTCAAGATTTTCCTGAAAAAACAGAGTGAGAACTGACCGATATTCGCTCTGCTATTGTTCGCGGTCGCAATCTTGCTGTGGTGGCTTCAGGTTTATGAATGTCCGAAGTTATTCAATTATCTCGTTGAGAATTTCGAGTATCATGACATGAAAATCCATATATCCTTGCCAACACGGTTGAGGCTTTGATAGGTGCTATGTATCTCGATTTTTGAATTGATTTTGTTAGAGAATGGATCTTGACACATATTTATTCCATGCTTGATGAAATTCTTGAGAGGGGATTATATGTTGATCCAAAGTCGTATTTACAGGAATTAACTCAAGAAATTTGGGGACAATTGCCTGTATATGAAGTTGTTTCTGAGGAATGACAGGATCATAATAAAATTTATATTATTCATGTTTCTCTTGGTGAGATAGTGCTTGGTATTGGAAAGGGCACTTCCAAAAAGAAATGAGAGCAGGATGCTGCAGAAAATGCTATTATATTGAGAAAAAATTGGGAAGAAAAAATCTCTCTTCCAAAGAAACATATCTAAAGAAAAATTATTTCAAGATGAAATTATGATTTTAAAAAAAAAGATTTGTATGGTGTTTTAATTCTTTTGATGATTAATCAAATATAAAAGTGATACAAAGATAAGCAGTTGAATCTTATTTTTATTTGAA
>JBHBSX010000040.1:0-30297 GCA_041779175.1 Candidatus Altimarinota bacterium
AATCAATTCTTGCTATTGCTGGAATCGCACTTCTTGCTTCTTGTGGACAATCAACTGATACAACAAGCTCAACAACAACTACAACAACCACTTCAACAACTGATTCAGTTGATTCTGCTGAAGGTCTTGCTTATAATGATGTACAAACATATACAACTCCAGGTGGTGAGGATAATGTTCGTTTTGTTATGACTACTGATGGTGCGGGAACAGTAAAAACTCTTGAGGCAACTCTTGTTGAGGGGCATGATATTTCTAAGGGTTTTATAGAAAAATTCTCTGAAGGTGCACAAACTCAAATTGTTGGTAAAAAAATCGCTGATCTTGGTAATATTTCTGCGGTTGGAGGTGCTTCTCTTACAACAGATGCTTTTAAAAAATTTGTAGCAAATAAACAATAATATGCAAAAGTTCCAAAAAAAATCTATTGGAAGTATGCTTTTTTTAGAAATCCAGGGGTCGGAAAATTATGAAAAACTTTTTTCTGAAATTTCCGAATTTCTGGATTTTTTTGAAGCAAAATTTTCTCGATTCCTAAAAAATAATTGGCTTTATAATCTTAATAAAACAGGAAAGGCTGAATTGGATGAATATTCTCGAGAGATGATTGTTTTTATTCAAAATATTACTTCCGAATCGCATGGCTATTTTGATCCTACCATTGGCAAGAGATTGACAGAGCTGGGTTATGGAAATCAGGAAATTTTTTTCTCGCCAACCGTTTTTAATCATAGAAGTTTTGATGAAATTATTTCTTTTGATAATAATTATATTTCTGTTGCTCAAGGATTTGAATTGGAATTTGGTGGGGTTGGAAAGTGATATCTTATTGACTGGATATATGATTTTTTGATAAAAAATTTGAAAAATTCTGAAAATTTTCTCATCAATTTTGGTGGCGATATGAAGTGTCGAGGAGGTTATAGAATTGCATTGGAATCGCCTTTTGCTGAGGATGAGGCTATTGGAATTATTGATTTAGAAAATCAAAGTCTTGCTTGCAGTGCGTGAACAAAAAGAAAATTTTGAAAAAATTCTCATCATTTGGTAAATCCATTTTCTGGTGTATCTTCTACTGAAGTGGTGGCAACTTTTTTGCTTTCTGATGCTGAAAAATCTCATTCTGCTATGCTGGTTGACGCTTGGGCAACAACGCTTTCAGTTATGGAATTTGCAAAAGCACAAATTTTTTTACAAAATTTTAGTGATATTTCTGGTTTGATCATCAGAGAAAATGGAGAATTTTTCAAAACAGAAAATTCTTCTATACAACTATTTATATAATTGTCAATTATGATTCAAAAAATAAATACAACCTTAAAGCCGGTGGAAAATTTTTTATTACAAAATAAAAAATATATTGGCTATGGTATTCTTGCAATGAGTGTATTTGCAATTTACTTTTATCAGAGTTATAAACTTTCCCTTCAATGAGCGGAAATTGCTATGATTCTTTTGTGGATTCTTTTGTGGATGCCGATTTTTTCACGAGTTTTTGGGATTAAAGTTTTTGCTGCTTTAATGGGATTTCGTAAGGAAATTGGTATTGTTATGGGGATTTTTTCATTGGTGCATTTTTCTCATATGTTCTCTATGCTTGGTTATTATTTTGAGAAAAATTTGCCACTGGCTCTTCTGGGAATTATTCCACAAATTATTATTTTTCTTCTTACTATCACATCCAATGATATATCCAAAAAAATTCTTGGAAAAAATTGGAAAAAACTTCATAGAATGGTGTATATAGTTCCATTGCTGATTGTGCTTCAGATAGGGCTTGCACAGGAGTTTGAAGTGCTTCCAATAGTGATATTGATAGCATATTATTTTTTCAAAATTCTTGAATGGAAAAATCTAAAATTTTTTACAGAAGAAAAAATAAATTATCCAAAGTGACAAAAATTCCTTTGTGTTCCTTGTGGTTATATTTATGATCCTGTAAAATGAGATATTGAAGATGGTATTGCTCCTGGAACAGAATTTATAGATATTCCTGATAATTGGCGTTGTCCAGAATGTGGTGTGACTAAAGCGGATTTTATTCCATATGATGAAAATAATCAAATTCAGGCAATAAAATTGAAAATTTTTCAAAAAATTTTCTTGAATCCAACAACTATTGAATTGATTTTAGAAAAGCCTGAAAATTTTTCTCCAAAAATTGGTCAATTTGCTACTTTTGAATATGAGGATGAAAACAGTAAATTCCGTCGTCAGTATTCCGTTGCAAAAAATGAAAATGGAAAAATTCATTTTCTTATCAAGCTCAAAAAAGATGGACGAGGGGCAAAGATTTTGCAAGAAATTGCTCAAGGAGAAAATATGAATTTTATAGGATTTTTTGGAGATTTTATTCTTCAGGAAAATGAAAATCCAAAGATATTTATTGCAACAGGAACAGGTTTGGCACCGATTTATTATATGATGAATAATTCCTTAAGAATTTCTAAAAAATTATTTATGTCTGTGGCAACAAAAGATGAAATTTTTTATAAAAATGAATTAGAAAGTATTGAAAATCTAGAAATTAACTATCATGTGACTCGTGAAGACGTGGAATGATTTCGTTCTGGCCGAATGGTTTCGGAAGAGATTATTGCGAATATGCCAAAAAATACAGAATTTTATCTCTGTGGTGCGCCTGCAATGGTAGAAAACACAGTGAATTTTATTAAAAATTCTGGATTTGAGAAGGTATATTATGAGGAATTTAATTAAAAAATTTGCAATTTTTTAAAAATATATATAATGATTGCAATAAAAGGACTGCCCATTTGGGCGTCTTTTTTTCATATAATTTTATACTATGCTTGATTTACAAAATATCAATGCAGCACTGGAAATTGTGTCTGCCGAGAAAAAAATCCCAAAAGAAAAACTTTTGGAAATTATTGAATCTGCTATCAAAACAGCATACAAACGTGATTATGCATCAAAAGATGCGGAAGTAAATGTGCATATTGATATGCAAACTGGAAAGCTTGAGATTTCTATCACAAAAGAAGTAGTGGAAGAAGTGGAAGATGAGGATTTGGAAATTTCTTATGAAGAAATTGGCGGTGCGGAATCTGGTTATGAGATCGGAGATATGGTAGAAATTGATGTTTCTGATGATATTGAAAGTCTTGATGATTTTGGTCGTATTGCTGCACAGGCTGCCAAGAATGTGATTGTGCAAAAAATTTCTGAAACAGAAAAAGAAAAGTTGTATCATCTTTTTAAAGACAAAGAAGACACTATTGTGGGAATGCGAGTAGAACTGGTTGAAAAGAATAAAGTTACTTTTGATTATAATGGTAATCAGGTAGTTCTTCCAAAAAGCGAACAAAATATCAAAGATCGATATACGCCTGGACAGCGTATGCAAATCTATGTTCGCAAGGTGGAAATTGATGAAACTACAGGACCACGTGTGGTGCTTTCTCGTAAAGATAAAGAATTGGTGGTAAAGCTTTTTGAAAACAATACTCCTGAATTGGAAGAAGGAATTGTTGAAATTGTTTCCATTGCTCGTATGCCAGGAATTAAGACAAAGATTATTGTAGCGTCTGATGATAGTGAAGTTGATCCAGCAGGTTGTCTTATTGGTCCAAAAGGAATGCGTGTTCGCACTATTGTAGATGAACTTTTTGGAGAAAAAATTGATGTATTGAATTATACTACTAATAAAGAAGAAATGGTTCGTCGTGCTCTTGTTCCTGGAGTGGTTGAAAAAATTGAAATTGATGAAGAAAATAATATTATCAATGCAACTGTAAAAAATTCTGAAAAGGCAAAAGTTCTCGGAAAAGGTGGTACTAATATCAATATTGCTGGAGATCTTCTGGGTTATCGTATCAATCTGACAACTATTGCTGATGAGAATGAAACTTCTGAAAATATCACTGAAAATAAATAAAAATCCCAATTTGGGATTTTTATTTTGTGCAATTTTCAAAAATTTTTTGAAAAATATTTTTGTGAATTTTTGAATTATAATTTCATATATGAAGCTATTTTTATAAGAAATGGTGAAATTTTTTCAATAATTTTCTCAGCATATGGCTTGAAGGCAACAGCACCGAGGCTACCGAACAAAAGTCCCGCAATGATATCCCCAGGATAATGAACGCCTCACATAACACGACAACAAACGGTGATAATTGCAAGCGCTATAGTGAGTCCAATAAGAAAATAATTTTTGCTATAATACAGCATAGCCACAACAAAAGCCCCAGAAAACAAGGCATGGCCAGAAGGAAAAGAATTGTCGGTTGGATGTGGAATAAGCGGCGTGATATGTTCTACATTTTTGAGTAGATCAAATGGGTGCTGACGCCATTGCGGAACCATAAGATTGATAACCGTGTATATAATAAACACAGAAATAATAAGTCCAAAAACCTGAAGCGAAAGGACTTTATAAGAATTATCTTTTTTGGCGACACCATAAATCCAAGTTCCCACCAGAAATAACATACACCAAATCACTATGGATTCTGCAAGAATTGTCACGAGTAATGCGTATTCTGACGGAATAATTGATTGTGCCGCAATAAGAAGCTCTCTATCAAGATCAAGTAGGGGTTGAATATTCATATTTTTTTGAAAAAATCCTTGTTAGTATATGGATTTTTTAATTTTTTACAAAAATTTTTTAGAGAATACATTGACAATGTGTTTTTTTGGTTTTTATATAATTTTTTATCTAAAAAAGAAAATCCCACTGATTCCTTAGTTCAGTGGGGGTTGTAGTTTTCTAACTATTAAGAAATTTCTTCCAAATTCCTAATAGTTTTGTTCAAAATATTGTAGTAACATGTAAGTTCCAATAGTTGTGTTGCAATTTCTTTCAATAAGTCTTCCTGATTCTTTTTATTATGCTTAAATTTATTATATAAGCTAATTAATAATGGTAATGCAATAAAACAATTATTAATTGTATTGCTTAAATTTTCTAAGCACAATAAGCTCTTGTCTATGGTTTCAATATAAACAATTTGTTGAATTTCATCCAAGCCTGACACCTGAATTTGTTCAAGATATCTAATTTCATCATCAAAATTAATTGTATCAATAATTCTACTTTCTGAGAAATTAATGAATGGTAAAGATTTGAAATTTTGAACAACACTTTTCAATGAAGGATTTACAATCCTCATCTTTGTAATGAGAATTGAAACTTTCTGTTCTAATTCAGACATTTTTTGTCCTTTCTTTTTTGAAAAAGTTAATAAAAACTACAATATTATTATACGCTAATAAATTAAATTTGTCAAATAATTTTCTCAAAAAATAATCCCCATTATTGAGGATTATTCTGATTATTATTTGGTTTCTTTTTCTTTTTATTTTTTGAAAAATTTTTGGAAGGCTGATTATTGTTATTATTTGGATTTTTATTTTCTGGTGGTTTGAGTGTTGGATTTGGATTTTGTGTTGGTGCTGGTGGTTGTGGTACTGGTACTGTATTGCTTCAGTCAAGAACCACGCCACGCGCCGCCAATCTTTCTTCCATTTTTTTGCGATTTTCTTCGGCTTTTTCTGCTTTTTTCTTTTCTACGGCTTCCATTTGTTTTTGACGATATTTTTGTTCGTCTTCACGGACTTTTGCCGCATATTCAAAAATTTTTTTCTCAACAAAATCTCGTTTTTTGGTATATTTTTCTCGAGAAACCTTAAGAAGAACATCACGAGATTGTTGAGCGGGAACATCAATTCGCGACATAAGTGGCGCGAGTGTTGTCGCCGAAAAAACGGGCGAAGGCATTCCGTCTATGAGCAATTTGGTATAGATATCGTATTTTCTAAGATTTGTCAAGTCATGTGGCGAAATCACATCTTCTCAGCCAAACATTTCATAGAGTACGCTTGCGTCCTGTTGTCCCACCTGAAAGGAAATAATCGTCCCCACATTTCCAAATACCGCGCCCTGAACCGTGTCGGCCATCTGAGAGATATATTGATTCGCCATAGTGAGCGAAAGTTTATACTTTCGGGCTTCCGAGAGAATAGTGGCAAATGAGTCAGTTGCAAAATTCTGGAATTCGTCGACATACAAGCCAAAATCTCGGCGATCTTTTTCGGGAATATCAGCACGAGTCATGGCTTCAATCTGGAATTTGGTAACCATCATGGCACCTAGCAATGCGGAAGAATCTTCCCCAATTCGTCATTTTGAAAGGTTGACAATAAAGATTTTTCCATTGTCCATAATCCAACGCATAGAAAATGGATTTTTGGGCTGACCAAGAATATTGCGAAGAATCGGCGAAGAAAGGAATTGTCCTACTTTGTTGAGAATAGGATTCACCGCTTCAGAAACCATATTTGGCGACATTTTGTCAAATTCTTCATTCCAGAATTGAACAAGCAGCGGATCATCGAGTTTTGCAACAATTTTTTTTCGATATCATTCATTGGTGAGAATGAGCGGAATAGACACGAGAGTGGCTTCAGGAACGCGAAGAAGCGTGAGAATAGTATTACGAAGAATATATTCCAGACGCGGTCCCCAAGAATCCGCAAACATTTTTTTGAAAATCGAAACCAGTCCAGAACCTACAATAGGACGAAGTTCTGGCGATGGCGACTCGAGCATATTGAAAGCAATGGGGAATTCTGTATCCGCGGGATCAAAAAGCACAATATCATTGGTGCGAGATTTTGGAATAGAACGCAAAATCGTCTCAGCAAGATCGCCATGCGGATCAATGAGCCCCACGCCTCGTCCCGCAAGAATATCGGAATAAATCATATTTTCAAGTAGCGTCGATTTTCCCATACCCGTTTTTCCGATAATATAAGTATGACGAGCACGATCTACCGGCTGAATCCCGAAATTTTCTTTTTTTCCACGAAAATTAGAAACCCCAATTGGTGTGTTCGGTTCTTCGGCATGTGGCAAATTGTGTGGCGGTTCGAATCGGCGAGTTGTCACCCAATTCACTCAAGGCGTCTTGACATAAATGGTCGGCATGTGCACGAGTCCAGCCAGTTCTGTTACTGAGAGAATGCTTTTGAATGGGGAATATGGAGTCAGCGTTTGTTCATAAGATTTTCGCAAAATTTTTTTGGAAGGGAGAAACTTGGCTCCATGTGGTGATGAGAAAATTGTGAGACTGGATGAGAGTTCTTTGTTGCGATGAGATTTGGTGGACGCAAGCAGAATCCTTGTGGAATAACCATAAGTAGCGAATTTTTCTGAAGTTTCTTCGTCTTTTTTTTCGGAATTATTTTCGGTTTCTGTTGGTTTTGTGATAAAAATTTGGAGAAAAAATTTTAAAAAAATCCAAGGCCAAGTTATCATCCAAATCCACCAATTATGCGATAATTGAAAAATTTTTCTTCTGTCGGAAATATTCGAAGCAATGATTTTTTGAGATTTTTCATCACGAAATCTGTCATCTTCCAGCGGCGAAAAATCCACACGAAAAAATGAAATTTCGTCTTTTCCAGAGTGTGAAAGCACGGAAGTTATAGGCGAAAGCGGATCAATAGTTTCCTTTTCTGTTCGGTCTTTGAGATTGACATACAGCTTGATAATTTTGTTGCTGATTTTGTCAAGATGTGCTTCTTGAGTAAAAAATTCTTGTGTTGGCAAAAATGGAAGTTCTGATTCGGTAATTTCTATGTTATTGTAGTGAGCATAGAGTTGCGATTCAAGAAATTCTTTATATTTTTTTGGGGTTTCAAAGAAAAAACGAATGCGTCCAGCTGCATGCACGACTAAAAATCGAAAAGTTGGTCGTTTTCGAAAATTGGGAATCAAAGATTTTTTTTCAAAATTGAGAACATCATGGAGAGTCGAAAGCATTTCTTTTGCAATAAAAACTCATTTTTCATTGTGGCGATCGACAGCAATTTCGAGAATTTGTGTTTCTTCTTTTTTCATAACAGGGTTAGTATATCATATTTTATTCTAAATTTCAATTGCTTTTTTGAAAAAAATTTTTATAATTTTTTGGCTTTAAAAATTAAAATTTGAAGAGAAATATTTTTTAAAAATTATGCAAAAAATTTTTGTAAATGCATCAGAAATGCACATCTCATCTGATTGTTATCTTATTGACAATGGAGAAATAGCAACAGCACATATTACCAGTGAAAAAAATATAAAAATTCATTATACGCATATTCCCCAAGAAAATTGTGAAAATATTCGATATTTTTCTTTGGCGGAAAGTGTGGATTTTTGTGGTAATTCTGTGATTTCTGTGAATGGAAAGTATATATTTACTACGGAGGCAATAGGAGACGGAGTTCATTCTGCTTTGAATATTCTGGGAATTGCTTCGCACGAGGCTCATATTTCGGCAGAAGGTATAGCAAAAGTGGACAAGCCATATAAGCAGCTCAATATGAGAGTAGATCAAACCAATATTCTCATCGGTGATAAGTCTATTGTTCGTGGAGTTCCTCGTCTTGAGATTGCTACTGATGATATTGAGGGTGGACATTCTTGTAAGATACATAGACTTTGAGGAGATTCATTATTTTATCTTGAATCCCATGGAATGAATGCAAAGGATGCAGAAATTTTCTTGCTTAATAGTGAGATTTTACGACATTTGAATACACTTCCAGAGGAAGATATGGAGATTTCTTGTAGCAGTATTCATAAAAATATTTTAAAAAAATAATCCCGAAATTTGGGATTATTTTTTGTCTTCATATTCATCATTATATGGATCAAGATGGAACATAATTGACCATTTGCTTTCGGTATCAAGTTTTTTGATAGAATCTTCAATTTGATGAGAAACTCTGTGTGCGTCAATAAGTGAAATTTTTTCATTAAAAACCAAATGCGCTTCCACGAATTTAATTCCACCTGATTCTCGAGTACGAAAATTGTGATAATCTGTAAGTTTTTTGTTATTATCAAGAATATCAAGAATTTTTTCTACTTGCATTTCATCCAATGAAACATCAAGAAGGAGCAAAAATCATTTTTTAATAATATCAAAAGCTGAAAAGGCAATATAAATTGCAATTCCCAAACCAATAATTGCATCAATAAAATACCAATTTGTCCAAGAAATAATAACAAGTCCAGTAAGAATAGCAAGATTGGAGAGGAGATCAGTTTTATAGTGAAGTGAATCTGAAGCAATAACAATATTTCTTGTTTTTTTGGCTACAGAATCAAGATAAGTTACCAACGCACCAGTAATGATAACAGAAAAAATCATCACAATCACACCAATTCCTGTTTCTTCTACTGGTTTATTATAAATAAGTTTAGAAACAGATTCATAAGCAATAAATACGCCAGCCAAAGTTATAATAATTCATTCCAAGAATGCAGCCAATGCTTCAATCTTTCCACGACCATAATTGAATTGATCATCAGGATCTTTTCAGGCATTTTTGACAGCAACAAAGTTGAAAATGGAAATTCCCATATCAAGAAGTGAGTCAATGGCACTTGAAAGAATAGCAATGGATCATGAAAAAATTCAAACAGTAAGTTTTACTCCTGCGAGAATTATGGCGGTTGCTGTGGCTATTATGGTAGCCTTTTGTTCAATTTTCATAAAAATTTTTTAAAAATTTTAATAAAAAATCCCAAACAAAACGGACTAAGAAACTCATTTTGAATGGGGTTTGGAAATCACTGTGGAGGCGCCAATCGGATTTGAACCGATGACTTTAGAGCTTTGCAGGCCCTTGCAATTGACCACTCTGCCATGGCGCCAAGTGATTTTATTATATAGAAAATTTTAAAAATGCAAATTTATTTACAGGTAAAAGTGCGAAAAAGGTCAATGATGGATTTTATTTCTGTTCATAGGGCTACGCTTGCATGCATAAGATATACACGCGTTCCACAAAATTTAGCTGTTTGTACGAACTTGAGTTTCTGGGTTTGAGCATTATATTTGGCATTGAATACAAAATACTTTGACGCATCGCTGTCTCCAAATAAAATATCACTTTTTTCTAATTGTTGATATTCAAGATATTTTCCTTGAGTTTTGAGATTATTTTGTTCGCTGTATTGAACAGAAGTGCCAATATAACCAGGAACATCCTCGATAATAATAATATTATTAGAGAAGTTATATTTTTTTTCAGGAGAAATTGAGGTGAGTACAACATTTCCATTTGCTGGAGAAGGTAAATCAGTAATGTTGCCACTTGAAGTCCAGTGTTCTGGTACTTGTATGGTAAAGCCAGAACCAGAAAATTCTTTAGTAGTGATTCCAGAGACTTGAGAGCTGGAGTTTCCACAAGATACGAGAGGGATTAAAAAGACAAAAAGAAGAAAAAATTTTTTCATAAAAAATAAATTATAAAATTCCAAGATGTACTATAAGTGCAAATACACTAAAAATAATTGAAAACACTGCTGCTATAATGAGAAAAATCTTTTTTTCAGGAAAATGAGTTCCAACAAAAAACTCCACCAGAGAATAACCAAAAAAAGCAGTAGATATGACAAGAAGTGAATACATATGATATGTAAGCTTCGCAAGTGAGTCGAGACTGAGAAAAGGGAGATAAAAACCTCAAACAGTAAAAAGATAGCTCAAAAAATATAAAGTTACTGTAAAAACAAAAATTTGTTTTGCGATTACAAAGCGGATTTTACTGTATTCAGAGAGGTTTTTTGTAAGTCTTTCTTGAATTTCCTTGATTTTTGACATAAATTTTATAAAATCATTTGTGTTTATTATATTGAAAAATGACTCTTACACAAGAACAAATTACAAGACTTGGAAAATTAACTGCTCTCCAAGCGAATTCTTACATAGAAATTGATAGTGTTTTACAGTCACTTGACTCTATTGCACAAGCAAATATTGAGGATGTATCTCATATTTCTCGCTCTGGAAATTCATCACTCACACCACGTGAAGATATAATCATTGAAAATGAATCTCTTCCAGATGAACTTTTAGCATGTTCACCACAAAAAAAGGCAGCTCATCAAATTGTGCTTGCTGGTATTATGCAGGGAGAATAAAATGTTGGAAAGTCTTATTTTGACGAGTTTTCGAGGAATGCAGAATCAGAATTTTTCTTTTTGACTAAAAAATCATATTATAGGAAAAAATGGTTCTGGCAAAACACATATTCTCGATGCTATACATCTTTTAACTTGAGCAAAAAATTTATACGGAAATACAAAGTTGGATGCTGGTGACCGTGTTGAGATTTTTTTTGAAAAAAATTTTCAAAAAATTTCATATACTCTTGCTTCTGATGAGAAACGAGAGTATTTTTTGATTCAATGAAAAAAAATAACGAAACCAAAATATTTGGAAGAATTACCTTTTCGAACAGTATATGTCTCTCCATTTGATATGAATATTTTGTATTTTTCACCAGCAATGCGACGAGACTATTTGGATGATATTCTTGCTCGTTCATATGCACAATTTGGAAAAATAAAACGAGACTTTGAAAGTGTTATGAAACAAAGAAATGCACTTTTAAAAAAAATTCGTGAAGAAAATGTGTGAGAAGATTTTTTGGATTTTTGGGATAAAAAATTTGCGGAAATTGCTGTTATTTATGGTATGTATAGGGAAAAATATATTCAATATATTTTTCAAAAAATTTCAGATTTTCCAGAATTTTTTTGACAATATCATATTACTATCAAGTATACTGGAGATTGGATATATCAGGAAAATCCAGAACTTTTTATTCAAAAATATTTAAAAGAAAATAGAAAACGAGATATTTTTTCTGGTCATACACATATAGGTCCACATAGGGATGATTTTGAAATTTTAATGAAAAATTCTCAAGAAGAATTACAATCTGTACAATTTTTTTTATCAAGATGAGAGATGAAAATGATTTTATTATGATTGAAAGTAATAGAATGTGATTTTATAGCAAAACAAACGGAAAAACATATGGTTTTATTGGTTGATGATATATTTGCAGAACTTGACGAAAATAATATTCTGATTTTCTTAAATATTATTATACAACATCAAATCATTTTGACAAGTCAAAAACCGCTTCCAAACGCGATAAATCCTGAAAAATATACTTGCATAAATTTAAGTATTTAGTATTATATTATAAGTTTTTTCTCTAATATTTTTTATGTTCAAAAAAATTCTTTCTTTTTTGCTGGCAACCTCGCTGGTTGTTCCAGCTGTTGGATTTGCTCCAATGGCGTCAGCTGCATCAGGAGGTGCTGTTAAATTTCAGATTACCGCCCCAGCAACAGCAGTTGTAGATGAGGCTTTTGATATTACGGTGACTGCTATTGATGCTAATGGTAATAAGGCCACAGGTTATACAAATTCCATTATCTTTAATACGGATAATATTGGTGATACATATCCAATGCCAGGTCGCGCTATTCCTTTTACGGCTGAAGATGCGGGTGAAAAAAAATTTTCTAAAGGAGTATCCTTTAAGAGAACTGGTAAAAATAAGATCTATGTTAATGATTTGAGCGATGATATTGCCGGAGAGGTAACTATTATGGTTGAAGCTGCTGGATCTTCCACGGTTGCATCAGGTTCTGAAATTACTATTCTTACGCCTATTGCTGATTCCAAGATCACAACGGATATGGTACTAGTAAGCGGAACAACCCGCAAAAATAGCAAGGTTTCTCTTGAACTAAATGGCCAAGGGGTTGGAACGGTAGTCTCTGATGCTGAATGATTGTTCACAAAAGAAATTCAGGGAATTTCCCAGGAAAATAATATATTGAAGGCTTCATTGCTTGATGCAACGGATGCTGTGATTTCTACCTCTTCAGAGATAAAATTTTCTAAAACAACAGAAACAAACTCAATTTATGGAGTATCTATTGTACCAGGAACAAATGTGGAAGCTTCTACAGAAATGACAATAACTATTGATGCTGTTAAAGGGTTGTCTGAAGTTACTGCCATGCTTGATGGTTCACTTCTCAAGGCTACAGAATCTTCTGAAGGAAAATATACTATCAAAACAAATGCTCCACAGAAAGAAGGGGAATATCCAATTGATATTACTGCAAAGACCATTACAGGTCAATCGATAACAAAAGAAAAAATGGTAACACTAACAGTAGTTCCAAAAAAGGTAGAGGCAGCTATTGCTACAGGATCTACTGATGTTCCTGTGAAAGCTGAATTTAAAGATATAAAAACAGAAACAAAAGATGCTCGTGTAACATTTACTTTTTCTGTTGAAAATCCTCCAGCTGAGCTTGATGCATTTGAAATTTCTCATGCATCGGGATCTATCACGACGTATTCTGGTTCTAAAATTCTTAAAGATGGAAAATATTCTTGGTATATAGACAATCTTTCTCCAGGGCAATATACATTTAAGATCCAAGGAAAAAATGCTAGTGGCGCATTAATGGAAAATCTTATTTCTGAACCACTTATTGCCACTATTGGAACGCCTACTTGTACTATTTCAAATGTGTGAACAATTTCCCTTAATACAGACTCAAGCAAGACTGTACTTTCTTGGCCTATTGTTGAAGGAGCGACAGGATATAATATATACAAGGTTGACACTAATGGAAAGTATAGCCTGGTAACAAAAACAAAAGATCCTTCTTATACAGTGTATTTGTCTCAAGGTGCAGTGACATATGGGGATTTTGCAGTAAAAGCAACATGTGGAGATAATACAGAATCTGCTGATTATTCCAAGATTTCTAAGGTACAAACAGGTCCTGGTGCCATTGCATTTATTGTAATTATTTCTGCAATTATTGCTATAGTTTTCCTTCGTCGTAAAACAGTGTAAAAATACGTTTTTTAAGAAAAAACATATTTTCGTTTGACAATTTTAATATTTTCTATAAAATACGCCCACTATTGTGCGTAATAGCCTATTATTTATTTGATTTTTCTTTATGCCTACTACAAAAGCAGCGACAAAAGCCTTGAAGGTGAGTCAAAAAAAGCGTTCTCGTAACCGCCGTTATCTAGAACTTTTTAAAGAAGCAACAAAAAAATTCCAAGCAGCAGTTGCTGAAGGAAATGCTGCTTCTATTGCAGAAAATCTTTCTTTGGTGTATTCTCGTATTGATACACTTGAAAAGAAAAATATTATCCACAAGAATAATGCAGCACGTAAAAAATCTGCTTTTGCAAAATCACTAAAAAACAACGGATAATATATGAGAAGAACGAAAAGTTTTCCACAAAATAGAAAAGATGATAAGCGAATAAATGGAGATATTACTGCTTCAAATATCGCTGTAATTTCTGATGGGGGTGAATTTTTATGAAAAATGTCTCTTGATGATGCATTGGCTCTTGCAGAAAAACAAGAACTTGATTTAGTTGAAATGGGTGGCATGCAAGATGGTTTGCCACTTTGTAAAATCATGGACTATGGGAAGTATGTTTTTAAGCAACAAAAACAACAAGCTCAAAATAAGAGTCAAGCCAAGAAAACAGAAGTAAAATCCATGAAGCTTACATATAAAATGTGAGATCATGATTTGGAAGTTCGTCGTAAACAAGCAGAAAAATGGGCAAAAGACGGTAATCCTATGAAGGTATTTCTTCAGCTTCGAGGTCGAGAGAATCAATATGAGGATCTTGCTCTGGAAAAAATTGAAGAATTTATCATAAGTGTTGAATCTTTTTATAAAAAAGACGAGAAATCAAAACTTCAAAAACAAGGAAATACTTTCAATGTTATTCTTCATCCTAAAAAATAATTTTTTTACCTTATATATTATGAAACTTAAAACTCACTCAGGAGCAAAAAAACGTGTTCGTGTTACAGGGACTGGGAAAATTATGGTAGATAAGACTGCAAAGCGCCACCTTCTTTCTCAGAAATCTACAAAAGCGAAAGGTCGCGATAAATACGGAAAAGTTATTTCTTCTGCAAACATGAAAGCAGCAAAATCTTCTCTTCCATATGCTGCATAATTTTACCTTTAATAAACTCAATTTACTATGACTCGTGTAAAACGTGGTGTAATGACACACAAACGACATAAAAATGTTCTTGCACTTGCAAAAGGATATCGTCGTATGAACGGGAATGTATACTCTCGTGCTAAGAATGCAATTATGAAAGCTGGTCAACATGCATACGTTGGTCGTCGTCTAAAAAAACGTCAATTCCGTCGTCTTTGGACAGTCCGTCTCAATAATGCAGTTCGCCCACTTGGAACAAACTATTCAACATTTATTCACAATCTTTATGTGAATAAAATAAAATTGAATCGTAAGGTTCTTTCAAATCTTGCAATTTCAAACCCTCAAGTGTTTGAAGCAATTGTAAAGAAAGTTACAAAATAATAATTCCCCGAAAGGGGAATTTTATTCATTGAAATTATTTATATTTAGAATATGGAAAAAATCATAAAAGTGTGTCATGGAAAAACATGTTCTGAAAAATTTTCAAAATATATTCTTGCTCGTCTTGAAGCAGATAAAGATTTTTATGGATATGAAAATATTTCTATTGAAAAGGGTATTTGTATGGGAAAATGTGATTTTTGACCAAATGTTAATATTGATTGAGAGATTTTTTCCGCACAAAATCCTGTAAAATCTTCTGAAATTCTTAAAAAGAAGGTTGAAGAATGGAAAAAACAATATAATTCTTAATTATTTTTTATGCCAAAGGTTTGATATGTAGCTATTTTGTGACGACCAAATGCTGGAAAATCAACATTTATAAATGCTCTTATTTGAGAAAAAGTTTCAGCTATTTCTCCTCGTCCACAGACCACACAACGTTCCGTTACCGCGATTTATACTGATACAGAAAAGGATTTGCAAATTATTTTTCTTGATACTCCAGGTATTCATGAGGTTGATAAAAATTCGCTCAAAACCACACCAAATATCAATGAGAGAATCAATGCTGAGGCATTTGCTTCACTTCGTGAGGCTGATGTGGTACTTCGTCTCATTGATCCTACTCGTCCGCAATGAACAGAGGACGAGCGTATTGACGAAGTTCTTGATTTTGTCAACAAACCAGTAATTCGTGTAGAAACCAAGCAAGATCTTACCAAATCATATCCATGAAAAAATATCGATTTTAAAATTGATTCTACTTCATTGTCTGGTTTTTCTGATTTGATACAGAGAATTGCTGAATTGCTTCCGGAATGACCGTATTTGTATGATGAGGATTATTATACGGATCAGCCTATGGATTTTCGTATTTCTGAGATTATTCGCGAGCAAATGTTTGCAGAACTATGAGACGAAATTCCTTATGCTTCATATGTAGAGATTGCTAATATTACCAATAATCCTGATTTATTGTCGGTGCAGGCATATATTCACACAGAAACAGAATCTCAGAAAAAAATTCTTATTGGAAAAGCGGGTTCAAAAATTGGTGAAATTGGAACAAAGTCGCGACTTCTTTTGGAGCAAATTTTTTGAAAAAAAATATTTCTTGGTTTGCGAGTAAAGGTTGATAAAAATTGGCGAAAAAATAATAAAACTCTTGAAAGATTATTTCCAAAACGATAAAATACCATGGTTGATTATAATCCATTTGCAAAAACATTTTCACAGAGTAGAAAAAATATGAAGTGGCCAGAATTGGATACAATTCTTCAGGATATTCAAGAAAATAATTTTAAAAAAATTGTCGATATTGGATGTGGAAATGGTCGATTTGTCGAACAATATATGTCGAAGTTTGGCGAACTTCCGTCGAACTATACTGGTGTCGATGCATCAGAGATTCTTGTTCAGGAAGCGAAAAAAACATTTCCAAATCAAGAATTTATTGTGTCGACAATGCAAGATTTTGTGTCAAAGTTGGCGAAGAAAATTGTCGATAATGTCGAAGATAAGTTTGACGCTATTGTGTTTTTGGCTTCATTTCATCACTTGGAAACAGAACAAGAAAGAATTCAAGTACTTTCTGATTGTAAAAAATTTTTGAAAAAAAATTGAAAAATATACCTCACAAATTGGAACTTACTTCCACAAGAAAAATATAAAAATTCCCACACTGGCAATGGAGATTTTCAGATAAAAATTTGAGAATTTTATAGATACTATCATTGATTTAGTCTTGAAGAACTGGAATATATTTTTCATAAAAGTGGTTTTTATATTGAAAAAAATGAAATTTTTTCATGAGAAAGAAATATTTTTTCTATACTCACACATGAAATTTTGTAAAAATTTTTTGAAAATTTTTACAAAATCAAAAAAATATATATAATCCTCATATGAATTGTCAGAACTTGTGTCATTTTCTTCTAAAAATTCCCCCACCTGTCTGGGGTTTTTAGAATTTTATTTTATTTTTTAAAAAATTTTTATGTGAAGATGACCAGTTGTGGCGGCAAAAAAAGATAAAAATGCCAAAGCAAAAGCAAAAGTGAATACTATTCACGCAAAACTTATTTCTATTGCAGCCGAAAAAGGGGCTGATCCTGATCTTAATACTTCCCTTACTGATGCTATTCATACTGCTAAAAAAGCTGGTGTAACGGCTGATGTTATTGAGCGTGCTATTGCTCGTGGTGCTGGACTTGATAAGGATGCAAAAAAAGTGGAAGAAATTTTCTATGAAGGATATGCTCCGGGTGGAATTGCCATTATTGTTCGTGCGCTTACCGACAACAGAAATCGTACCGCTCCAAATATTCGTCATATTTTTTCTGCTTTTGGTGGAAATCTTGGAGAAACAGGATCAGTTTCCAATTTTATGTTTGATTTTGTTGGAAGAATTGTTATTGCAAAGCCAGCTGATATGGAGGCTTTTGAAGAAAAAATTTTCGAAACTTCAGCAGAAGATTATGAGGTGGGAGATGAAAATATTGTGATTTGGATGGCAACAACAGCATTGATTGAAACGAAAAAAATTCTTGAATCCGCATCGTATGAAATTCTTGAATCGTCATTTTTTTACAGAGCCAAGAATTATACTCCAGTAACAGAATTTGATACCGCATTGAAACTATATAAAATGTTTGATGCTTTTAATGAGGATGAAGATGTAGAATTTGTATGCAATAATGCTGATATTGACGATGCACTTTGGGAAGAAGTAGAAAAATTCGTTAATGAAAAAAAATTCCGCACATAAATTTGAATTTTTCATTTTTTCTTGTATAATATCCGAAAATAATTTTTATTATGTCAGAAAATAATCAACAAAACGGTCAAAATCCGCAAACAATTCGACCAAAAACTTTGAACACAGTAATTCAACAACGTATGGGGGTTCATCCTCTTACGAGTTTTGATGAGGCTAAATTCTTGGATTTATTGGAACACTCACTTTCACTTTCTACTTTTGAAAAAAAGCGTGTGATTGATAGTATTCCTCAACTTTCACAATTTCAAATTGATGAATTGATGAAGGTTTTTGAAGATGAACGCGTAGAATTCCGTAAATTGGTTGCTACTGAAGGAGAGATTATTAAAGGTCTTGTAGTGAAAGCTCAAAATGAGTGGGAACAACTCAAGGATATTTATATTGAAGAAAAGAAAGCTGCTGAACAGGCACGACTCGACGCTGAAAAGGCTGATGAAATCAAAAAATCACTCGGATTATAATCTGAATGTTACTATGTTTGTTGAAGTTATACCTCACTGAACATCGTTTTCTATAGAAGCCCTCACATATTTTGTGGGGACTTCTTTTCGTTCTCGGATACAAATTTGACAACTTGTGGAGATTCCGTATGGTAAAAAAACAATTTTTGGCATTGTTGCTCGTATCTTTTCTGAAGAAAATTTTTGAAAAAATTTTGATAATTCTGAAGAAACAGAGAATGTTGATAATTTTTCTCGAGTAATTCCATGAAAATTTGCCAGATTTTCCCAATGAGAAAATAATGAGAATAATGAAGAAAATTTTTTAAAAAATTTTCCTGAAATCAAAGAAATATCAAATATTGTTTCTGAAAAGCCAATTTTATCAGAATATCAAGTGACTATGATTTTGAGAATTTCTCTTAAATATATTCTCACTTTGCATAAGGCTTTGGGGATTTTTTTGTCAGAACCGATTTTGCGTCGTTTACAAAAATATTCTTTTCCTTTAGGAGAAAATCCAAAAATTTTCAAAAATTTTTTAGAAAAAAATGAAAAACAATATGATTTTTATATTTCAAAAAATGAGATTATTTCTCCAGAAAAAATTTTGCCATTTTTCAAAAAATCTTTGATAATTATATTGCCTGATGATATTGTTTTGTCAAGATTTGAAAAATTTTTTGAAAAAAATTCTTGTGAATGGAATGATGCAATCGCTTTTTATCCTAATGATATGACTGATACCAAACGGGCGCAGGCATTTATTGATATTTACAATAAAAAAAGTGAAATTATTATTTGAACACGGAGACTTCTTCAGTATAATGTCTCGGCTTATGATGAAATTTGGTATGTGGAGGATAGTTTTTCAAGTGAATACTATCACTATCCTGTGCGTATTGAGTATTTGGATTTTTTGGCACATATTGTTGATTCTTGAGAATTTTCTGTAAAGATTTTTTCAAGTATTCCAAAGCTTAAAACCTTATCACAATTTCATTTTTTTAAACTTCACCATTTTTAAAATATGCAAATGTCACAATTTGAGGTATATATGCTTCGCTTGAAGCGATATTTTAAAAACCTCGATAGAATCGGAAAAATGTGGTATGTTATAGGAGCATTTTCATTGGTGCTTATTATGACATTATTTTCTTTTACTGTTATCAATCATAGTTTTTATACAGAATTGGCAGCGAAACTGCAAAAAACCACGGTTTCAAATGCGGTTTCTCGTGGGACAATTTCTTCGAGCGAAGAATCTATTGCGGGGACAGTGGCGGTTTCAACGGATTTGGGAACTCTAGCTATTGATCCAACGCAGTCATGATCTACAGTGAAATTGCTTGACATGCTAGGAAATGCTGTGATGAATGAGTTCTGTACGCATAATGCGCATGAAGAATGTGTGCAGAAAATCGGATTATATGTGCGAGATGAAACATTGGTAAATAATGCAGCCATTACAAAAGATCAACTCAATGAACGTGTGAAAACATATTTGCAAGAAAGAATGTCAGCGCCAGTGGAAAGTGTGTTTATTGAGGAAAATCTGTGAGATGAGGCAATTCGTCAGATCAATGATCTCAATGATCCGGCATTGTTTTTTTCTTCTAATAATCTTTATGTGAATCCAACTTTGGTAAAAAATGCTGATGATCTATCAAATAAATTGGCAAAAATTTTAAATAAAAATGCTGAAGAAATATCACCAAAAATGGTGATTCGTCCAAAGCGTTATCTGGAAGTGATTCGTAAAATGAGTATTTCAACACGTAATCTAGTGGAAGAGTCTTTGGAAAAAAATATAAAAATCACATCAGAAGCTATCAAAAGCGCGAGAGATCAGGTTTCGAGTACAGAAGAAAAGGATGCTGCAAGAAAAACGGCTATTATGGAGCATGCGATTTACCCTTTTGTAACCATTACTCCGAATCCTGTTCGGTATTATCCTGAAGGGGCTTCTATGGGGCAAATTACGGGTTATGTGGATGCGGCTGGAGTTGGGCATTATGGTGTGGAATGATATTTTGAAGAAGCATTGCAGGGAGATACTCCAACGCAAGTGATTACTAAAGATATCAAGTGACGTCCTCTGCGTGACTATACGTCCAGCGGTGCTCTCACTATGAAAAATGGTGTTGATATTACACTGACTATTGACAGAAATATTCAAAAAGAAATTTCAAAAATTCTTGAAAGAAATGTAAAAAATTTCCGTGCAAATCGCGGAAGTGTGGTGGTAACTGATCCAAAAACTGGTGCTATTCTCGCAATGGCTAATTATCCAAACTATGATCCGAATCAGTTTACTGCGGTTGGAGAATTGGAGCCAGTATTGTATCAGGATTATAAAAATCCAGCCTATGATCTTTTTGGATATCCTATGTTTGTGGTAGATTCACAAAATGGAACTATTTCACACAATATTGATGGAAAACTCATGAAATTGCGTCCAGCAACGGATGATGAAATTGGTAATTCTGCTATTCAAAAATTTAAATACAAAAATGGATTTGGTGCGGGAAATTATCAAAATAGTGTAATATCAGCATTGTATGAACCGGGATCGGTATTTAAAGCCATAACGGTGGCTATTGGTCTTGATACTGGGGAAATCAAGCCAACACAAAGTTATTATGATAGAAACTCGGTGACTATTGAATATGGTGGTGGCGCAAAAACCGTTATTAACAACTATTCAAAGGCTCGTTGTGGCGGTTGGCATACATATACTTACGGACTGAATTGGTCGTGTAATGTTGGTATGATTGATATTGTAGAAAAAGTTGGTCGTTCACTATTTGATTCTTATGTTCGTAATTTTGGTTTTAGTGCCAAGACAAATGTAACCATGGATGGTGAGGTATTTGCACAAATTGCTCCATATGACAAGTGGTCACGTGCACGATTTTTTACTATGTCATTTGGGCAAGGTATCAGTGTAACTATGCTTCAAATGGCTGCCGCCTATAATGCACTTGCAAATGGTGGTATATATATGCAACCATATATTGTAGAAAAAACAGTATATCCAAATGGAAAAGAAGTAAAAACAGTTCCAGTTCCTGTTCGCCGTGTTATTAAGGAGGAAACTTCCAAAACTATTACTGCTATGCTGGTGGATGGTGCCAAAAATGGTTATGCCGCTTCTGGTGCGGTTCCATGATATTCTATGGCAGGAAAAACAGGAACTGCACAGATTCCATATAAAGGAACATATGAAAACTTGTATTTTAATATGGCGGTTGGTCATACAGTAACGTCTTATGGTGGATATGCTCCTGCATATAATCCAAAATTTGTTATGATTGTAATGCTTGAGCGTCCGAGAACATCGGCAGATTCAGAAAAAACCGCTTCCTTTCTCTATAAAGAAATTGCTGAATATCTGCTCACATACTATAAAGTGCCAAAATGGCAAGAATAAAATCCCTATAATAAGGGATTTTATTTATCTTCTGATATGCTCATTTTGTATTCCTCCCAGTTAAAAGGCGTACATGATTTGTCTGGATTTTTATTTTCTGTTTTGAGATTTTCAAGACGAATAGCCGTGTCAGGATGAGTGGAGATAATGCTGGTATACTTTTCAAAGCCATGAGAATTTTCTTCAAAAAATCGTGTTGCGCACGCACTATTGAGCCCAAGGCTATCAAGGAGATTTTGTCAGCTTTTATCAGCTTCAAATTCTGCTTCTCGACTCAAATATGTCATAATATATTCTTCGGCACGAATAGCATCAGAATTGAGTCAAAGCATTTCGAGAGTTACTTTGATAGGCATGGAACGAGCCAATGAACGCAAAACATCACGGTTTTGTATATGGCCCATTTCATGTCCCAAGATAAAAAGAATTTCTTCTTCATTTTTTGCTTGGGAAAGTAGAGTATCAGTGATAGTTATTCTTCCACCTATCATAGCATAAGCATTTTCTATAGAAGATTCTTCTATATATACTTCTTCAAAAAGTTGTAGTATTTCGTCTTTTTTCTCATGATTTTTGAGAGTTTGAAAGTTTTTTAAAGAAAATTTTTCTTCATTTTCTTCTTCAAAAATTTTTCAAAAAATTGCCTTTTCTGTAGGTATGTCAATATATTTTACAATAATATCAGCAAAGAATCGTGCTCATAAAAATCATATAACCGCAATTATAATGATGATTATCAGACTTTTTCCAAGCCATTTGAGTGCTGGCTTTTTGGGTGTGATATGGTCTTCCTCTGTGGTTTCTATAGGAAGTTCGATTTTTTTAATTTCTGTGTTTTTCATGTTTTTACTATAAAATTTTTTAAAAAATTTTCAAGATTTTTTTGATTTTTTCATAAAAATATTATAATAAAAATAATTTTAAAAATTTTTTATGAATACAGAAAAACTTCTTAAACCTCAACAAAAAAGTTTTGTCTTTTTTGGAGTTTTTTCCTTTATATTCACGCTCATCGTTCTATTTTCTTTAGTGAATATTCCTTTGCTTTTTATGGCAGAGTCTTTTGAGTGAAAGGATTTAATTGTGGGAATTTCAGTGCTGGTTCTTTTTTGTTTATTGTGACTAGCATTTTGGTGGACAAAATCAACATTTCAAAAAGAAGAATATGAATTTTTTGATGATAAAATTATTATTCGTCGCGGAACGCCTATTTCGAGTGATTCCACGGAGATTTATTTTGACAAAATTACGCAACTTTCTTTGATTCTTGGTTTTTGGCAGAATTTGCTTTTTAAAACGGGAGATATAGTGATTTCAACAGGGGCTATGGGAAGTGTGGTGCTTCGTGAAATGGATATGCCGAGAGAAATTTTTGAAAAAATTCAGATTTCTATGAAACAAAATGGCTTTCATATGAAACAAGATACTTTGGTGCAAGATGCTCGTCCACATATGCTTGCCATTTTTATGGAAGTGCTTTCATATATGGCGTCGACTTTTATTTTCTTGTTGTATATGGTTTCGGTTGCTGGTTCAAAATTGTATGAACAAGGAGATAAAATTTGGGATTATAGTCCTTTATTGTTTATGATTATTGGAGCGGGAATAGTGCTTGCTATTATTTCTCTTGTGTTGAAATTTTTGGATTTAAAACAACGACAATATCGAGTGTTTACTGATTCTATTGTGTATGAAGAATGATTTTTGACAAAACATTTTTCTATTCTTCCTATGGAAAAAGTGGCCGATACGGAAAATGCTCAGGGATTTTTTGCAAAAATTTTTGGACTTCATGATATTATTGTTTCATCAGAATGAAGTTCGAATAAAGTGATTTTCAAAAATATGATTGATGGTGAATTGATGCTCAAAAACATCAAATACCTCAAAGATGCTATCATTATGTCTCCAAAGCAACATACAGAAAAGTCGGAAACTGCTGATGATATTGTTGGTTATGTCAATGTGGTTGATACGCCATTTGAATATAATAAGGATTTTGTTGGTGAATATTCTCCGAATGTTGGTCGTTCATTCATTGGAATGTTTACATTAATGATTGTAGCTTTTGTGGCTTCTGTAGAGATATTCTGGTCTTATGAAGGTGATTTTGTATCGGCTTTTGTGGCTATTGCTTGGATTGCATTTTACTATGCCAAAGATATTATTGCCACTTTTGTTACAAAATATTCTATAACATCATCAACTATTGAATCACGATTTACATTTTTATCAAATCAGCATTCAACATTTTCTGTAGAAAAAATCACTCGTGTGGATTTTCGAACCAATCCTATAGATAAAATTTTTGGAACTATGACAGTGGTGTTTACGTCTATTGGTTCGTCTCGAAAAATTATTTTCCGTCACATTAAAAATTCAGAAAATCTTAAAAAGAATATTCTTGAAAAAATTGGAATTTATGAGGATTCTGAAGGTGATGTGATTCCTGTGGATTTTAGTTTTGTCAATTATATCAAGGCGCATCTTTTTGCAACGATTTTTTCTTTGTGAATTATTTTGTTGTTTGCATTTCCGTATTCAAAAATATTTTATTCAAAGCGTTTTTATGAAAATATTTTGCATAAAAATTTTGTAAAAAGTCGCTATAATATTATTTTTTGGACAGAAAGATATGCACTTTTGGAAAATATAAAATGACTGCGCGCGCAAAAATATTTTGCCACAGAAACGGGGGAAATATTGCTTTCTATTGCTAGCAATCAAGAAATTCCTAATGAAAATTCTCAAAAAAATAATTCTTTTAAATTTTTTTCGGGTATTCGTATTGCCTATGTTCCAAAGGTTTTTGAATTTATGGATTCTCTGGATTCTCAAATGCTTGGAAGTGAACTACAGTCAGAAAATATCATAACTTCACCACGTTCTATCAAAAATACTCTTATTTCTCTGTGTATTGTTTTATTGATTATTATCGGTGCTTGTGTAATGATTTTTGGTGCTGAATATAAACAATATATTATTCTTGCAGGTATTCCATTATTTTTGATTTTTGCTGTGATTGTCTGGAGTGTTTCTCGCTATCGATATGCTTTGCAGGGTTCAAGGATTTTTGTTCAGTATGGAATTGTGTATTATATTCGTGAAACGGTTTTGTATTCAAAAGTGAATTTTGTAAATAAATCCCAGAATTTTATTTCAAAAATTTGTAAAAATGGAAATATTTCTATTTTTACGCTTGGAAGTTCGTCAACAGATATGCAACTTTCTGATGTTGATAATTATTCTGAATTGTATGAAATACTAAAGTGAAAGATAAAATCAAAATAAATAAATCCCTCAATCGAGGGATTTATTTATTTTTCAGACAAAAAATCCATTCCTGATTTCAGGCCTCGCCAATAAGCGTGGATTTTTCTTGATAAAGAATATTTATATTTTCATTTTTCAAAAAATTTTCAAAATTTTTGAGAGATTCTTGAATAATATTTTCATTTTTTGGAACGCCGTTTTTGTTTAAAAATTCTTTGCCTACTTCGAATTGTGGCTTAAACAAAAGAATAAAAATAGTATGTTCCGATGAAAGATTTTTTATAGCGTCAAAAATTTTTGTCAAAGAAATAAAACTCGCATCACACACAATAAAATCATATTTTTTCTGACTTTGAAAGTCTCTGATATCAGTATTTTCAAAAGAAAAAACTCGCGGATGTTGTCTGAGGATTTCAGCAAGTTGTGAACTGCCCACATCAACGCTGTCAACTTCCTTCGCGCCCAATTCCACAAGAACCTGAGTGAATCCGCCCGTGGAAGCGCCCACATCAAGGCAAATGGCGTTTTGTACTTGTTCTTGCAAATCACGATGATTTTCGAGAAAACCAAAAAGTTTCTCAGCGCTGCGAGAAACCCAATGAATTCGCCTGTCTTCAAGAATGTGAATAGTGTCATTTTCGCTGATTTTTTGGCTGGTTTTGGTGGCAACAACATTGTTGACGAGTACAAGTTCGGATTCTATGAATTGTTGCGCTTTATTGCGCGAAAAACCATATTTTTCAGCAAGAATCTTATCGAGACGAGACATAAATTATGAATTAAAAAGAAACCTTACAAGATTTAAATATTTTCCCAATTTTTTCAAAAAATTCTTGCGAAATAATTTTATATTGAAAATTTATTTAAAAAATGAGTTTTTTCGAATTTTAAATAATGATGTATAGTGTTTTTAAATCTTTTTTCATTTTATTTTCCAATAAATTCTTCAATTTTTTCTTGTGCAATAGGGAAAAATTGAGTAGAGAGAATCTCTATTTCATTATTTGCAAATTTACTCAAAACCCAATCCGCAACGGACATAAACTCGTGGCGACCAATTCCGATTTTGAGGCGAGTGAATTGATCAGTGCCAAGTTTGGCGATAATATCACGAAGGCCGTTTTGACCGCCATGACTTCACTTGTCGCGAAGGCGAATTTTGCCAAATTCCATATCAATATCATCAGAAATCACAAGAATATTTTCAAGTGGAATTTTGTAAAAATTCACTAATTGCGAGATAGAATTGCCTGAGAGATTCATAAAGGTTGTGGGCTTGGCAATAATAATTTTTTCTCATCAAATCGTTCCTTCCGATATGAGAGCCGAGAATTTGGAATCAGTAAAATCTGTGAAATTCCAATTTTTTTGCAAAAAATCCGCACACAAAAAACCGACATTGTGTCGAGTTTTGGAATATTTTTCGCCGATGTTTCCGAGTCAGATAATAAGTTTCATAGTTTTTTGGAGATTTTACAAGAAATACAAGAATTGTCAAAGGAAAATTTTTGACAAAAATTTATAAAATATGCTACAATGAACTTGTTATATTTTTAATTTTAGTATAGTTTTATGAAAAAACAAGCTTTAAAAACAGGCCTTTCTCTGCTGTTGATTGTAAATATTTTGTCTTCTGCAACTTTGATAGCATCGGCCGAAGATATTTCTGAAAACACTGAAAATTCTCAAGAAGTTGTCACTCTTGAATCGAGCTCTGATAATCAAAGTGATACATCAACCCAAGAAACAACATCAGTCCAAGAAACAACGCCAGTCCAGGTTTTGTCTTCCGCTCCCGAAGATCAAGTAGTACACAATGCGCCAATAACTCCTTCGGAAACAATTGCAAAGCAAAATTCTATTGATACGTGGAAAATGCTCCATTGTCAAATTCTTGCACAAGGATTTATTTGGGCAAGACCAACAAGTGATTATCTATCAAAGGCACAATGTGATGGAAAGGATGTGGGAACATCGTCTTTGCTTTTGGAACAACGCCAGCGAGTCATTGACTTTTTGCGACAAAATCCAGCACAAACAACAAGTCAATCAGATATTTTTGATGAAAAAACTTTTCGAGCATATGGAGAGCGTATTCAAAAAAATATAGAATATGAAAAAAAGGATAAAAATGCTTTTGTTTGGTCTGAATTGATGGAAGATAATAATAATTTTTTAAAAAATCATCCAAATCTCCCAAATCACAATAAGGAAGCATTGGTATTTTCATTGATGAGAGAGAAAATCGGTATTCCATTTTCAGAATTTAAACAAATTGCTGCTCAAAGAAATTTGGCAGAAATTCAAAAAGTGCTAAATAAGTATTCCGAAGTACATATTGATGATATTGCTTTTTTAAGCTCAATTCATAATCTTGATCAGATTAATATAGCAAAAAAATCTTCAATAAAAGGAGTGGATATATATTCTTCGGCTAATATTGCTCCACTAACAAAAGAGGGAAAAAATATGGCAGTATCTATGTATGATGTAGAGTTAAAAAATGCTCCACGTTGGATCACGCTTTCGGTTTCAGAAAATGCTGTTCGTGAGAACTTTACTATGACGGTTTTAGAATCACAAATCAATTTTTCAGAAACTATTCCTTCGGAATTTCAAATTGTACTTACAAACAAAATAACAAGAAAAAAATTTGAAAAAAATGTAAAAATTGTTGTTCGTGATGAAAGTTCAACAAATAATGTGAATGAATTTACGCTTTCGCAATTTACGCTTGCAATTATTCAATACTTGACCTCTAAATAAAATGAATCAACAAAAATTTCTTTCCCTCGTTGATGAGGTAATTAATAATAAGATTTCTGACTTGCATCTTGGTAGTAATGAATGTCCATATATCCGTAATAAAACGGGTGATATTGCACCTGTGGAACAGTATGGAAAAATAACTCATGAGGAAATACTGGAGATTGCAACAATGCTTTTGGGACATCCTTTTGAGGATAATACCAATGATGTGTCTTTTGCTCATAAAGGAAGTCGTTTTCGTGTAAATATTTCACGTACCATTACGGGTATTACCATTGCCTTTCGTACCATTCCTTCCATTATTCCAGAAGCCTCGGAAATTCTACTTCCAAATAGCTTATTGGAAGTAACAAAAGGAAATAAGGGAATTATTCTTGTAACTGGTCCGACTGGTTCTGGAAAGTCAACAACCATGGCGACAATGTTGGAATACATCAATCGCACTATGCGTCGTCATATTATTACATTGGAAGATCCTGTAGAATTTGTATATCAGAATAAGTTGTCACTTATTCATCAAAGAGAATTGGGAAAGCAATTTGATAGTTTTTCTAATGGTATTCGTTCTATTCTTCGTGAAGATCCTGATGTAATTGTTATTGGTGAAATGCGTGATTTGGCAACTATTGAAGCAGCAATCTCGCTTGCAGAAACGGGGCATATTGTGTTCTCAACATTGCATACCAATGATACAGTACAGACGGTTGATCGTATTGTTCAGTCATTTCCAGCTAATATGCAGAATCAAATTCGTATGCAGCTCGGACTTACTATGAAAGCTATTGTTTCGCAAATTCTCCTTCCAAAAAAAGATGGAACTGGTCGTGTGGTAGCTCGTGAAATTATGTTCAATAATGATTCTATTCGCAATTTGATTATGCGTGGAGAAACTCAACACCTGTATTCAACACTGGAAATTTCCAAACAAGACAATATGATTCTTATGGATGAATCATTACAAAGACTTGTAGAATCTGGGCAAATTTCAAAAGAAGTTGCCAAACATAGTATGCGCGATGCGTCTCGACTTGATATGTTTAAAAATAACTAAAAAACTTCGCTTTTTGTGAAGTTTTTTAAAAAATTTTTTTAAAAAATAAAATCCCATTTTTATGGGATTTTATTGAGTGTGATTTTTTCTAAGAATTCTGTTGCAAGCATTCTTTCCTCGTATCAGCCAAGAGTTGGTATGAGAACATAGAATAATACTCGACTTGCAAAATTCTTTTTTGTAACGATTCACAATTTATCATCAGTATACGCATCCAAGTAACTTATAAGCTCATCTTCCCAATTATCAATTCCACTAAAAATTGTTTTTTCATAAGTATTTTCTGTATCCAGTCTTTGTGCCTTTTCCAAGAAAAAATGCTTGAGTGCTAGCTGTAATTCCTCTCTATTAAATCCAGATTTTGTAACCATTTCATCTCATTGTTTTATAGCCTCGTCAATATGTATATTGACATACCAATATTCTTGCTTTATTGCCAATAGCAAATCCGTATACAAATTATTTTTTTCAAAAAATTTTTTCATTTCCGACCATTTTTCTGTTGGAATTCATAGTTCCGTGCTATTATATATTGTTCATAAAGCTATCTGTTCCAGACTGTTATTTATTACAATATTAACCAACGCGGGATGATATAAGTCTTGTGGCAAGTATTTTTGTTCATGATTTTTCAAAAAATTTTCAAGCAAAATGATCGATTTATCAATCAAATAATTATTTTCAAAAAGTGCTGAGGTCTGAATATAATTTCCGAGACTCCTCACAACTTCGAGCCGTCCATACTCTCATGAATCTTTTTTACAATATATTTTTCCATTATTTTTTGCGATAACTTTTTCTATAATTTTTAAATATTTTTCATATTCTGCAATATATTCAGCATTGAGAATTAAAGTTTTTTCTATTTGATCGCCAGATTTTTGTAGATTTTTTATTTGTAAAAATTTTTCATCAATTTGCTTTTGAAAATCTTGATATGTCTCTAAGTCTTCCTTGCTCAAAAGTGTTTCAATGGTTGAATCTTTTGTAATTTGTTTTCCATAAGTATTGAAAATGAGATTTTGTTTTCTTTGAATTTCTATAATTTCAAAAAATAGAATACTTTTTCTAAAGATATCAGATTTTCCCTTTATTTCTGTATTTTTGGAATTATTATGCAAAAAATTAACAAAATTTTTATCAAGATTTGTTGATATTTCTCCCAATTCTTTACAAGATTCAGCATCAAGATATTTTGGCATATGTGCTATCGAGGTATCAACTTTGAGTCATTTTTCAGAAATTGGAAACAATCTATCAAAAAATCATTCCACACCTTGTGGTGTAGTATTTTCCGTAGTGGTAGTTTCAGAATTTTTTGAAAA
>JBHBSX010000041.1:0-5696 GCA_041779175.1 Candidatus Altimarinota bacterium
AACACAAAAAATCATATATAATAACACGACATTTACTTGCCAAGATATGAGAGAAATTTCTATAAAACATTCAAATTCCCAAAAATAAAACCCCTTAAAATAGGGATTTTATTTTACTTTTTTCACAAATTCAGTTCTGAGAACCAATCATTTGACTTCTGGAATATTTGCAGAAATCTCTTCAATATCGTCTGTAAGGCGAATATTTTTGACTTGTGTTCCTTTTTTGAGAGTTACTTTTGTTCCTTTGACTTTGAGTTCTTGTGTGAGCTGAACAGTGTCGCCAGAGAAAAGTTCATTCCCAAAAGCGTCAACCACTTTTTGGCTTTCTGTCGCAGTTTCTGCGTCTTCTGGATAAATAGGATTTCCATAAATATCATATTCGAGAATATCGTCGTGCATAGTTTTTTTGTTAAAAAATATTGGAAAGATTATATAATTTTTAGAAAAATTTTCAAATTTTTCTCTTAGGAATCTGTTTGTATATGTAAAAAAATTTGCAAAAAAATAATTTATTGTATAATTATAGCAATTTATTTTTTAAAAAATTTTTTATGATTGATAAAATGTTTGCTGGAGTTGCTGTGTTTTTCTTGGCATTTTTAGCATTTGGGGTATGAATTTTACTTCATTCGGATTCTTCAGAGCAAAGAATTATTTCTTTTGATAATGTTGTGTGAATTGCTAAGGCCATGCCAGATAATGCGACCATTTCTCTCGCTATTTATGCAGAAACTACAGAAAGCAAAGAATCAGCAGCAGGTATTTTTTCTCAAGCAAATAAAAAGCTCAATGAATTATTTTCTGAATATAATATTGAACATGTTGATATAAATTTTGAAAATATTTATACTAATGAATGGAAAACACAAGAAACAAAAGAAGATGGTTCTAGATATGAAAAAACAACTTATGTCATGGGGCAGGAGTTAAAAATAAAACTTTTTGAGAAAAAATTTGAAAATTTTTCTGAAATCATGAATGATCTTGCAATGATAAAAGATATTTCTGTACGAGGTGTAGAAAAATGAGTGGAAAATAAGGAAAAATTATTTGACTTGGCTCGTGAAAATGCTATTGAAAAAGCAAGAAAACAAGCAGAATCCACGGCACATAATCTTGGTATGAAACTTGGAAAAGTAGTTTCATTGGAAGTTATGTCAACAAATGCTGGACTTTATAATGTTCCTATGATGGCAAAAGCAGAGGTTGCTAATACTGCTGATTCTATTGTGGGTCTTGAGTCTGAAGATGAATATAGCGTTAATATTCGCGTGGTTTATGAGATTCAATAATTGTTCGTTTTTTTAATTTTTTCTTATGAAATACGTACTGCAAAATAAAAATATTTTCATTGAAGTCAATTCTCTTGGTGCGGAATTAACGGATTTAAAATACAAAAATTCGCAAATTCTTTATGAAAAGCATCCAGATTTTTGGCAAAGACAGTCGCCAGTATTATTTCCTATTGTTGGTGGTCTCAAAAATAAAGAATATGTTTATAATAATCAAAAATATGAGCTCACGCAGCATGGATTTGCTCGTGATGAAGAATTTGAATTACAAGAATCTTCTTCGGATACATTGGTATTTTCTTTAAAATCTGAACAGAAATTTTTGGAAAAATTTCCATTTGAATTTGAATTGATTATTTCTTATAAACTTACAGAAACATCATTGTCTGTGAATTATGAGGTAAAAAATCAAGATAATAAAACTATGTATTATTCCCTTGGGGGGCATCCTGCTTTTTCGCTTGATACGGTAGTTTCTGAGTATTCTATTGACTTTAAAACTGACATGTCATTTGTAGTGGTTGATAGAATTTCACCAGCAGAATTTTTGCTTGACACGGATTTTGCTGAAGAATTTCCTATTTCTCCAAAGGGGAAGAATTTTCTTGATTTGGATGAAAAGTTTTTTGAAGTTGATGCTATGGTGTTTCGTGATATTCCAACAAAAAGTTTGGATTTTTGTAAAAATAATCAAAAAATATTTACATTTTCTTTTGAAAATTTTCCTCATCTCTGAATCTGGAAGCAACCAAATTCGCTATTTATCTGTCTTGAACCTTGGGACGGATATGTGGATATGATTGATGCTAGTGGGAAAATTGAAGAAAAAGCTGGAATTCAAGCCTTGAAATCATGAGAAAAGCAAACATATTCTTGGTCAGTACATTTTTAAAAAAATCTTCCTTTTTGGAGGATTTTTTTAATAAAAATTTTTGTGAAAAATTTTTATTATTGATATTTTTGTGGAATATTTACTATAAAAATTAAGATTTTTGGAAAATATTTTTGAACATAAATATTGTTTTGAATTGAATATAGAATTTTGCTAAAAAATTTTTAAAAAAGAAAATAGTATCATAATTTGCAAAAATTTTCAAAATATGCTACAATTTATATATCTTTTAACCTTTAGTTTTTATGTCTAATTTTTCTTCTGCTGAAAGTCGACTTAAAGATATTTCAGAAAAAACACAAAAAATTACCTCTGATCAAAGTTTGGCTGGTGCGGATTTTGAGGTTATCGGAGATATTGCAAATCATTATGAAATTCTAAAAACAGAAATGCGCCGTGATTCACAGACAAAGATACTTGTGTTAAATGCTGATGTGACTAAATTTTTGCAACAAGAGTTGAGAGATTTGGAGCGGAATGGCACGAGCTTGTCTACAAAAAATCATCGTGCGCTTAAAAAATTGGAGCGTGCAATGGATTTTGATCGTGATGGAAGTCGTGAGTATTATCGTGATAATACGCGTATTTGAGACGGTGCGTTTAGGAATTTTTTTAAAAGTTCAGAACGTCGTGCTGAAGATGCTCGAAAGGTAGAAGAACTAGAAAAACAGAATAATAAAATTGATGCTTTTGTATTCAGGCCAGAATCATTGACACAAGTAACATCAGAGATTATGGATGTTATGAGAAAAAATATTGAAGAAAAAATAAAACAAGTCACTCAAGATGGTAATCTGGGTGGTGTGGAGGATTTTAAAAATATTCGTGAAATTACAAAATATTTAGAAGATGCTAAAAAAACTAATCAATCTTCAGAGATTTTTTCTTCCCAGGTAGTACTTTTGCTCCGTGCAATGATGCGAGATATTTGGAAAAATGGGGCTTATTATACAGAGGAACATTTTCGTTATCTCTGGAAATTTGAAGAGTCATTGTATGAAAATACAGCAGCAATGCCTCAAGCCGAGAGAAGAAATAAAATTGTTACAGCACTCTTTTCGCATGATGCACAAGAGAGACGTGAGGAACAAGAGCGAGCAATGGAACAAGAAATGAGTCAAAATAAAGTTCGTCCATTCTCGGAATATTTAAATTCCTCATCCTTACCTACACAACCTGAAAAAGATGTTACAAAGCCTGAGGTTACGAAACCCGAACCCGAGGTTACACAACCTGAAAAAGAAGTTACAAAACCTGAAATTAAAAATGCTGAAATTCAGGATGTTTTGCCAAAAGAATTGGAAACAGATTTGCAAAAAACTGTATTTCTTCAGGCGGGACTTAATGTTTTATATCCCGATGCCAAATTGGCGGAAGATGGTATTGCTGGAAAGCACACACAAGAAATTACAAAAAAATTTCAAGAGGATTTTCAATTGAAATATCCAAAAGTATATATTCGTCAGGATGGTATTGCTGATCATCAAACCTTGGAAAAACTTTGGTTTTCTCTTTCTCAATCAGAAACCATGAAGGTGAGTATAGTAACTTTTGTGGATAGTGCTATTAATAAGGCTAATGTAATTACTACAAAAAATAAAGATAAAACAAAAACAAAAGATTCAAAACCAGAATCTAAAACAGAACCTAAAACAGAACCTAAAACAGAAACCAAGCCAGAAACCAAGCCAGAAACCAAGCCAGAAACCAAGCCAGAAACCAAGCCAGAAACCAAGCCAGAAACCAAGCAACTCAATGAATCTTTTTTAAAATCATTGGAAACAGATTTGCAAAAAACAGTATTTCTTCAAGCAGGACTTAATATTTTGTATCCAAATGCCAAATTGGCGGAAGATGGTATTATTGGAAAACATACAAAAGAAGTTATCAAAAAATTTCAAAAAGATGTTAATGATTTAAATACAACACAAAAAAAGGTTCCTCAAGATGGATCTATGAATCCAGAGACTCTTGAAGGTCTCTGGGTAAAGCTTTTATCTAGCGAACTCCTTAAGGATACTCCTGAAAATTTTATAAAAACTATTATTGATAAGGCGAATACGCTTGTTGAAAAAAAGAAAGCACAAAAACCTCAAGAGAGTAATGAAAAGGATTCAAGAGATAAAGAAATTTTCTATATGCAATTTGCTATACAGGACCTAAAAGCAAAGTTTCCAGAGTTTAAACTTAAACATTGAGATGCTACAGGGTATTCTGATGATATTTTTCAAGAAAATTTAAAAATTTTACAAACAAAACTTGGAATAAAATCAACAGGTTGATTGAATCAAGAAACACTTATTGCTACTCGACAAAAGCTCGGAGAGGAAGGGCATGCCAAGATAGTAGAATATATACAGATTGAAATGAATCAAACAGTAGATATTCCAAAATCCCAGAAAACAAAAACAGATCCTCAAGAGACAAAACCTTCTGATTTGGGCAAAGAAAAAATAAAGTCTATTACTTCTGAAGAATTGAGTAAATGGGAAAAGAATCCAATGGAAATACCCAATGAAATGATTAGAGTTCTGTATATTCAGGGTGGATTGAATTATCTGAAGAAGGATCTTACTGAATTTACTAAATCTGAAGCAGAGGTGATTGTGACAGACAAATCTGATTTGCAGCTTACGGGAACAATGGATGAAACAACTATTCAGAGAATTAAGGTTTTTCAACAATATGCTAATTATTTTAAATATCATAAGGCGGGTCAACCTCTGAATACAGATGGCAAAATGAATCAAGAAACTATGAATGCCTTAGTGGCACGAATAAATTCTTTGAATCCAGCCCAATCATCAGAACTCCTTCAAAAAGCTATTATAATGCATGATGCCCAGTAGATTTTTTTGACTTTTTTAAAATATGTATATACTTGTTGAAATATTTTTTAAAAAATAATTATGGTAACGGTATACACAAAGGATTATTGTCCGTACTGCACTCAAGCAAAACAACTTCTTAAAAATCTTGATATAGAATTTGTAGAAGTTGATGTTACGAATGATCAGGAAACTCTCATGAAAATAGTGCAACTCTCCAAGATGAGGACTGTGCCGCAGATTTTTGTGGGTGATGTTTGTCTTGGAGGTTATACTGATATTGCCTCATTGCATGACGAGAGAAGACTCATTTCTACGATTGAGCAACTTTCCAAAGAATCTTAAAAAATCTTCCTTTTTGGGAGGTTTTTTAAGATTTAACTATATTTATTTTTTCTCAATCAAGATATTAAGCATTTTATACTATTAAAAAAATTTTCTAGTATTGAGGCAATGACTTTTTTATATTCTTGTCCTTAATTTCTTGGGAGATTAGAGAATATATAGTGAATATGATTTTTCAAAAAATTTTTTAAAAAATATAAAATATAAGAATTCTAATTTTATAATGGTTTTAAAAAGAAAAGTCAGCAATAATTTTAGCTGAAAATATTATCCATTAAAAAGCTGTCAACATATTGTCAGTAGTCTTTACTTCAGTATTGATTTGTGTTTTAGGTT
>JBHBSX010000042.1:0-2614 GCA_041779175.1 Candidatus Altimarinota bacterium
ACAAATTCTAAAAAATATAAGTCTCGAACTTTCTATAAACAACAAAAAAGAGCTTAAAATAAAGGAAAATAAGCTCTTTGAAATGATAAAATTATTGAAAGTTCAATATGGTGGACCGGGAGGGACTCGAACCCTCGACCTTAGGCTTAAGAGACCTACGGACATCCACTCGATTGATATATAAACATTATATATATTTTTCAAAAAAAGCAAGTTTTTTTCAACTTTTTTTTAAAAAAAGCACATAAAAACAACAGAAAAACACAAAATAAAAAATTTTTCCGCCAAAATTAGACAAACCACAAAAAATATGATATGATACATTTGCTTTTTTAGATTTTCCGCAAATATTATATCAAAATAAATATTTATGGAAAATAAAAATTTTTTACAATTTCAAGAAAAATTTACACTTTTTAATGCTCGTCGAGGGGTTGGACAGTCAACTCTTAATTATTACAACGAATATATGAGCAGATTTTTTAGATACACAAATGCAAAAATTGAGGATTTCAGTAATAAAAAATCTCTCACAGAGAAATATGAAAAGCTTTTTAAAATAGAAAATTTAAAAAACGAAACCCGAAAGAAACACCTCAAAGCATTGCGAATTTTTAGTGACTTTTTAGAAGAAAATGAAATAATTTCAGAAAATTTTGCAAGAAAAATTAAACCCCCACGAGTCCAACAACAACTCGCAAAACCCCTCGAAGACTACGAAATAAATCAAATTTTTCAAGCCATTAATCATCATTACACTTGATTTCTCAAAGAAAGAAATACAATAATTATAAAAACATTTTTAAATACAGGTCTGAGATTAATGGAACTTTTAAGCCTTGAAAAAACAGATTTTTCAAAAAATAGAATTTTTGTAAAAAACGGAAAATGATGAAAAGACAGAATTATTTATTTAGAAGAAAGTTTTAGCAAAGAACTCAAAAATTTTTTACAAAAATACCCATCCATCTATATTTTTACTAATATTCGCAAACAAAAACTCAGTGAAAGTGGACTAAAAAGACTTTTTGAAAAAATTAAAAAATATACAAAAAATCCCAATATTCATCCACACAGACTTCGTCATACATATGCAACAAAACTAATAGAAAACTGAGTTAACATTGGTATTGTCAAAGAACAAATGGGACATACTAACATTTCAACAACTAATCGTTATATAGGAGTAAGAGACAAACACCGCGAAGAAATTATGAAAATTATGAAAATCGAGTTTTAAAAAATCCCCTTAGTGGGGATTTTTAAATTTCTCACATCTCCTCACTACGAGAAAATTGAACACCAACATCCAAAGAACACAAACCACTCGATAAAAAAGTAATAGAATTAACAACAAGATTATCAGGCAAATTTTTTTCCCAATTCGAAATCGAGATTTTATCAAAAATATTTATATCACCACGAAGAGTAACAAGCGATCAAATACGAATAATCGGAGAAGATTTTCGTTTAAAAATTCATTCAATATATTCAATAGCAGCTTCACGATGAACAAATCGCTCATCAGAAATATACATAACTCGTTTGCCATATTGAGAAATAGAAATATCATCAGAATATGAAAAATTCAATCCTTTTCAATTGCTAAATTTTACAAAATTTACAATTTCAGAAATATCTTTCTCATATTCAATTCTCAAAATATCATTTCAAAAAGTAAGATCATGAGAAATTCACGAGCGACGAATTATCACACCACCATCATTATCGATAATAAGACAAAACTCGGATTTCAGAAACTTTTTCACAACAAAATCCCAAGCCTCACGAATTGTTTTTCAAACATCAAAAGAAAATCTAAAATTAACACCAGTTAATTTTTTTTCTTTCAAATACAAAATAGGCTCAGAAACTGACAAACGATATTGCTCAAGTAAGTCAGCAACAACATCAGCAAGATCAGCATTATAAGTTCCCTCACGAACAAAACCAGAACCCAAATCAAGAACACGAGGGTAAATAGATAAATCGGCAATATTTTCGTTTTTTCGATGATTATAACCACCAACCAAACCAGAGCCAACACAACGATCATTTAAATACACAAAAACCACCGAACCAAGAAAAGGTTCGGGATTTTCATTAATCGACACAGAATTAACATCATTATATTTGAACTGCTCAAATCCGTGATTTTCTATAGTTTTAATATATTCGCCCGAACGAGAGAAAAATTGAAGCATAAAAATTTTTAATCAAGAAATGATAAATCAAAAGGTTCAAGACCACACTGAACACGAACCGCCGAAACCTCACGGGCTTTAGCAATTTTATCAGCAAAAATAATTTTTACTTGTTCTTTTCAGATAATAGGAACAAGTACCGCAATAATCTTTAAAACCCCCTCAGCTAAATCCGCCAACTCAGCATTCACATTATCATCATAAACTTTTTTCTGAATAATTTCACCAATAACTTTATTTTCTAATCTAATATTTTCAGGAATATCCACAATCTCATCAGCAATAATCTTCTCAATAATCTCAATTTTAGTTAATTCAGGTTTCGGAATTTTTCGTGTCCTAATTTCAAACCCTCCCGTTTCGAGATTTTTTTCAAAATAATTTTCAGTAATGGTTTCCATTTTTTAATA
>JBHBSX010000043.1:0-15077 GCA_041779175.1 Candidatus Altimarinota bacterium
GTCCATATATAGAGTCTCTGCGTCAAAAAGGTATTATGCGTGGACGAAGTGATGAAATCTTTGCACCAAAAGATCATATTCCTCGTACAGAAACTACCAGAATTATATATCGTACATTCTTTGGTGGTAAGATTTAAAAAAACTACCGACAATATGTCGGTAGTTTTTTGATACATACTGTTTTTGTGTGAGATGGGGGTATTAGGAGTGTTTTTTGGGGAGGGCTTTAGGGGGATATCTGTGGGTTGTGGGTGAATTGTGGGTTGTAGTTATAGAGCATGGACAATGAGTAAATGGAACAGAAATTTCAGCATATTGTTGGTGATTTTTGGTGGCAAAATTTTTTCTAAAAGTATTGCTGATTTTTTAAATCTCCCATAAAGTTAAGATTTATGAGCGGGGTTATGTTTTATGTATTTTTTGAAAAATTTTTCTAAAAATGTGTATTAAGAATACTTTTTCAGTATTCATTAATTTATTCTTTTTTTCAAGGAGATACAGGGGGGGGGTGGAAATTAAACAAATTTTTCATTATTCATTATTCATTATTCATTATTCATTATTCATTATCTATCCCCCCTAAATCCCCCCTCACAGGGGGACTTGAAAGGATTTTTGATTTTTCTAAAAAATTTTTAAAAAGCATAAAAAATTTTCAAAAAACATCCCCTCAAAAAACTTCTCCCTTTTCGATCCCCCTTTCAAGGGGGACATAGGGGGTTTTCAAAATTACGCAATCTTTTTTTATTCAAAAAATTTTATTCAAAAAAATATTTTCCAAAAAATTTCCTTTTCCACCCCCCCTCCTCTCTCTCTTTTTTTTCAAGGAGTGAAACTTGATTCGGAATTAACGGATTTTATTTAAAATAATCCCCCTGACAAGGGGGATGCAGGGGGTTTTAAAAATTCAAAAACCTTTTTTATTATTCATTATCTTTTTCACAATTCATTATCTTTTTTATTTTTCTTCAAAAAAATATTTTCCAAAAATTTTCAAAAATTTTTATCCCCCCTAAATCCCCCCTCACGGGGGGACTTGAAAGGATTTTTGATTTTTCTAAAAAATTTTTATTCAAAAAAATATTTTCCAAAAAATTTTCCTCTCTCATCCCCCTTTCAAGGGGGACATAGGGGGTTTGGATTGGAGGGTTTTTTATTCTTAATTTTTTAAGTATCTCATAAAAAGATTATTTTTCTTATAAAATTTTAAGTATTATATGAGGTTTATTTTTGTGTATTTGTATTTAAAAATTTTTTTGAGAAAAGTTTTTGGAAAAATGCTGTGGAGAAAAGTTTTGGAGAAATGCTTTGGAGAAAAATTTTGGAGAAATGCTTTGGAGAAAAATTTTGGAGAAATGCTTTGGAGAAATATTTGTTGAAATTTTTTTTAATTTTTTTCAAGAATGCTTATTAAGAATTTTCTTGAAAAATTTCTTGAAAAATTGTCTTTGTTTTTGGATTTTTATACAGAGGAAAAATAAAAAAGGTTTCTTAATTTCTAAAACCCCCTATGTCCCCCTTAAAAGAGGGATGGAATGGAATTTTTTAGAATTCATTATATTTGTCGCATCAGCAATCCCCTTTCAAGAGGAATGGGAAAAAATTTTTTGAAAATTCTAAGATTGTTTAATTTCTAAAATCCTCGACTAAATCCCGCCTCATAGGAAGTCCTTTAAAAAACTTTAAAAAAATCCCCAAAAATGGAGATTTTTTAAAATTCTTCAGTAAAATCAGGAACATTGGCTTCACGCTGAATTTCATAAAATTTTTGCTGTGATTTTTCAAATTTGAGATCCACCTGACCAATCGGTCAATTACGATTTTTACGAATCAATACATTGGTAATTCCTGGAGTTTCTGAAAATTCATTATAATAATCATCACGATACAACATCATGATAATATCAGCATCCTGTTCGATAGACCCCGATTCACGAAGATCCGACATCACAGGACGCTTGTCTGGACGACTTTCAAGCTGACGAGACAATTGCGAAAGTGCAATCACAGGAACATCCAATTCACGAGCCAATGACTTGAGACCGCGAGAAATCTCCGAAACCTCTTGTACACGATTCATAGAATTACCATTTGACATCAACTGCAAATAGTCGATAACAATCAAATCCAGTCAAGATTCCATCTTGAGACGACGGGATTTGGACTTGATAGACATCAGCCCCTCCCCCGCTGGAGAATCGTCAAGATAAATCTTTGAATGAGAGAGTGTCTCAAGTGCATCACCCATACGAGCAAATTCATCTTCTGTGAGTTTTCACTTTTGGAGTTTCCAACTATCCACCGCCATAGCCGCGGCAATAAGGCGATCTGTAAGCTGTTCCTTTGACATTTCCAGCGAAAAAATTGCTACATGGCGATTTTTTTTGGCAACATTTTGAGCAAAATTCAATGCAATAGCCGTTTTACCCATAGACGGACGCGCCGCCACAATAATCATATCTCCTCGCTTGAATCCACCAAGTTTATCATCAAAACCTTCATATCCTGTGGAAATCATATTTCGCTGAACTAGTTCTGGATCCGCATGAATAGAGGCAAATTCTTCGTAACGATTATTGAGAATCTCACGAATTGGAACCAGTTTGTTCTGAATAAAAGTTTGTGTTACGCTAAAAAGTGATTTTTCTGCTTTTTCTAGCAAATCCGAAGTTTCTGACGCTTCGTCATAACCACACATAATAATCTCATTTCCCGCACGAATCAACTTGCGGAGAACTGATTTATTTTTTACAATTTGTGCATATTGAAAAATATTAGCACTAGAAAAAACACTTGTCATCAATTCAGCCAAAAACTGGTTCCCACCAATGGATTCCAGTTTTTTTTGATCATCAATAACTTCACGAACGGTAATAGAATCAATGGGACGATTCCGTGCATACAAATCCTGCATAGCCGCATACACAATACCATGCGAAGGATCATAAAAATCATCAGCCGAAAGGAGATTCGCCACATGAATCATTGCATCTTTGTCTATGAGAATTGAGCCGAGAACTCACTTCTCGGCTTCAATACTATGTGGGGGGATATTCAGTGCCACTTTTTAAAAATTTATGAATAAATATTTTTTAAAAATTATTCTTGAGAAAAATTTTTTGACATTTCTTCTTCCGTGATGAGTTTATCAATATATTGTTGAATCTCGGCCGCATCATATGGAGAAAGATTTTTAAGTTTTACAAGCGTTTCAATAGCTTCCTTTCTTTTTCCAAGAATAATCTGTGATTCAGAAAGTAAAGAAAGCATATCTTTGTCCATTGGCCAATTCTTGAGATATTGACGAGAATATTGATACACATCAGAAAAATCTTCAAGTTCTCGAGCAATATTGGCGAGCATATAGAGCGTATTTTCTTCATCACCATGGAGTGTGAGAATTTTTTTATAAATCTCATATGCAATAGACGTTTTCTTGGTAATAATCAAATTATTTGCTAAATGTCGCAAAATATCTTCATCTTCCGTATGAGCCAAAGCCAAATCACGATAGATAATCTCTGCCCTGTCGAACTTCCCTTCTGTTTCAAAAATTTCACCAAGGAGAATATTGAGATCACGATGATCTTTGCGAAGTGCAAGACCGCGAACAATAGTTGAACGGGCCTCATTAATAAGTCCACGAGCAATAAAAGTTTTTGCTTGATTGGTAAGCTCAAACAATTCTTCAATATGTGGATCTGGCTTTTTTGGAGCCTTTTCTTCAATAATCTCTCGTATGCTTTCATACGATTTATTCAACAAATCTTCTGTTCTTTCTGACAATTCTAAAGGTTTTGGTTCAACTTTTTCTTCTTTTTCTGGAACAATAATTTCAGATTTTGGAAAGAAATCATCAGATTCTTTTTCAATTTCTTCAAATGTCTTATGAACATTTTCAGGATTTTCAAGATTTTTTTCTCATTTTTCTTCTGTTTTTGTCTCATCTTCTTTTGATTCTTGATTTTTATTTTCTTCTGTTTCTTGCTTTTCAGAATCTTGCTTTTCTGAATCTATAGTATCAGAAATTCCTTTTAGATCATTCGAATCAATAATTTCAGATTTTTCTTCCTTGTCTGTCTTATCGCTCGTTTTATCATCTGTTTCATCCTTTTTATCTTTTTCTTCAAAAATCTCTGTTTCATCTTTTTCTTCAGGAGTTTCTGTGTATTCTGAAATTTTTTCTTCTGCATCCACTGTTTCAATAATTTCAGAAATTTCAGTTTTTTCAACTTCTTCTTCTACTTCTTCCTTTTCTTCTATTTCTTCGGAATTTTTATCTGATTCATTTTGCTTTTCTGCATTTTCTTGAGATTCAGATTTTTCAATTTTTTCTTCCATTTCTTCTTGAATTTCAGAATCATCAGAATTTTTCAAAAAATTTTCTGACTTTTCATCATTATTTTTTTCTTCAGAAATATTTTCTAGAGAATCATTCTTATTGTCTTCTTCTTCAGTTTCTTGTTTTTCAATTATATCTTCTTTTTGCTGAGCTTCACGAATTTTTTGAATAATCAATGATTCTTCCTGTTCTTTCTCCATATCCTGTCTTTCTTCATCAGATCCGTCAATAGGCTGCAAATCTTTTCAAACACCCTCTGAACTATTGTCTTTTATTTCTTGATCTTCAATATCCTGAAAAATTCCCTTATTTTCATCTTTTTCCTCCTCTTTTATTTCATCCTTTTCGTCCTCTTTTTTCTTAGAATCTTGAGAAAAATCATCTTCCTCTTTCTTTTCTAAAGATATATTGTCAATCTTTTCTTGTTCTGTTTTACTTTCAAATTCTTTAAAATCTCCTGACTCATTATTGTCTCAATCAATAATTTCTTCTTTTTTTATTGTATTATAAGCATTATTTTCAAGTGTTTTTTCAATATTCTCTTCGTGATTTTCTTCATAAAATCTTTCTACAACACTAACTTCATTTGTTTGAATCTCTTTTTCAGAATCTTCAATTTTTTCTTCCATATATGTATGATATGTGCTAGCATTTTCATGAGAAAAATCACGAGAAACTTCATCAGCATCACCAGAAATATTCATTTCTTCAAACTCTTTTCATTGATTCTCTTCTTTTTTTTCTTCAACTTCCTCTATTTCCTCCAGTGTAATTGGTGGAGGGAGTTCTTCTTGCTTATCTTCCTCTTTTTCCTCATTCTCTTCGCGTTTCTTCAAAACATCAATATCACGAATTTCTAGCTTGGCATCTCTTTTATTTGGTCAAAAAACTTTGATCACCCGAGCAATATATTCATAAGCATAGGTCGCTAAAACTAATAGTATTACAAGTCCAAAAATAACCACAAGAATGGCTTCAAATTGAGCAAAAACACTCGTAAAAAAAATTTCCATAGAATTTCAAAAATAATTTTGCTACACTATAAGAAAAAAAGCTTTTTTTGCAAGTTATAGTATAAAAAAATCAGCAAAAAATCTCAAAAAAAAGTTTTTTAAATAAAAACTTGATTTATTCCAAAAAATATATATACTTCACTGCGTTTTTACTTTGTGTAACTTTTATTATGTCAAATACTACACTTATCAATGCTATCCAGTCAAGCACTCAACAAAAGGAAGCAACTACTCAGAAGTTCCGCACTGGACAAGAAGTAGAAGTACATCAAATCATCAAAGATGGTGATAAAGAACGTATTCAAAAATTCCGTGGTTTGATTATTTCAACTCGTGGATCTTCTGCTCTTGATCTTGTTATCACTGTTCGTGCTGATATGGACGGAGTTGGAATTGAAAAGATTTTTCCAGTAAATTCTCCATTTATTCAAAAAATTGATATTCTTCGCCAATTCAAGGTTCGTCGTGCTAACATTGGTTACATCCGCAATCTTACTGGTAAGGCTGCTCGTCTTAAAGAAATTAAATAATTTTAAAAAATCTCCATTTTTGGAGATTTTTTATTTGTAAAGAATTTTTATATTTTCAAGAAATTGAAATACATACTTTTGTTCAATATAAAAATCAACAAATGACTTAATAAAAATATTGATATCATTTTTATAGTAAAATTCCAGAAAATCCAATTCTATATTACGACTTATTACAATTTCTTCATTTTCAATATATACATTATATTGATAATTTGTATTCTTAAGAAAATCAAGAAAAATCTGCTGTACTTGCGGATTTTCAAATGTTATCTTTGCTTGAGAATCATCTGAATGTATAGAAAAATTTTTGGAAAAATCTGAAGATGCAAGTTCTATTTTCTTGCTTTTTCTTTTAAAATTCAAACTTGATACAAAGACATATCAGAAAATAAATATTCAAATGAACATTCCCGAAAAAGCCTCAACCCCATCACCAGTTCAGCGAATTGCTTTTCATTCAGGAGTTAACAAAAGATACAAAAATCCAAAAACAAAGAAAATAAATGCACAACCAAGTATAATTGTATTTGATTTTGCTGAAAGTTTTTCCCATAAAGTCCTCTTGTACTCAATACTTACTCGATCTGAAAAAATACTTGGTTTTATAAATTTTTTTACAAAAAATAATTTATTAAATTTGAGAGTTTCTCCAAATTTTCATGACTTCACATATGCCTTCCATTCCCCAAGAATCAACCTTTCGTTTCCATGAGACACAAGAAGCAAATCCTCCAACTCAGATCTCCTATATTCTGTCTCAAAAATTCCCCTATCTCGAAACGATCGAATAATTTCGTCATGATCTATATATTCTGTTGGTACTGCAAACTTCAAACGAGAACTATCTCACAAAGCCTGCAAAAGCAATTTTTTCTTTTTTTCATAGATCAATTCTTGTTTTCATCACAATAACACAATATCTTCATCATCGCTCTTTCCTAAGTTTATCATTGCTTTCAACAAATATCATATAAACAACAAAATGCCTCATACAAGACAAATAGTTGTAACATTTATAATTATCTGCACAATATCAGTCTGCCCCATCAGAAACTGAATTCCAGCAATTATCATCGCAATAATAACTATAATTTGTATTTTTGTAAAAAGTTTATGACGTTTTTCTTTTTCAGATTCATATAGTTGAGCAAGACTACTTCTCACACTATCCTTATTGAGTATAGAATTTAATTCAAGAATTTCACTATCTGTAAGCGAATTTGAAATATTTTTTATTTTCGAAATATCAATATTTTCCATATTTTTTAAAATTTTTCTTATTATATCAGATTTATTATTTTTTTGCAAAAATCTTAAAAAGAAAATATTGGAAAAAATCTTCACAAAAACATAAGTTTTTTACAAAAATTTTTTAAAAAATTGATTCTACAAAAAATCTTTTTCACATTTTTCAAAATAACACAATTTTTGTTCATAAAGCGACAAATTGTTAAGCTTTCTTCACACAAAAATCACAAAACATAGGTTTTTGTGTCAAAAAAGTATACAATATTTTTTTCAGAAAAAATCTTCACAAAAAAACTTGATTTTTTAAAAAATTTTTTCTTTTTGTTTATAAAGCATAAAATCTGGGAAATGAACCAAAATCGTGTACAGAGCTTTTTGTCAAACTTTTTTTAAACTTTGCATTTTTTCTAAAATTTTATATAAATAAAGCATAAAAATTTGTATTTATTTGTTCTTTATGTCTCAGGTTTTTGATTTTGCTCATCTTGAAAGCGCGGTTATAGAAATGTCTAAAACTGTTCGTAAACCAGATTTTTTGACATATTTTCGTAAATTCACACTTATTGAGGCAACAGATTCTTCTGTGACTCTTGGTGTTATCTCAGAATTTCACGCAGATAATCTTTCAAAAAAATTCTATACAGAAATCAAGGAAGCCATCAAAACACAACTTCCAACACTTGAAAGTGTAGATTTTATTGTAGATGATCGCATTGAGATTCGCCCTGAAAACGAAGTTATTGACTGTCGTTCTCTTCTCAAAAAAAGCGAAAAACAAACAAAAAAAGAACAAGTGGAAGGAATTGAAATAGTGGAAGGAATCAATTCTCGTATTATTTCTGATCGTTATACTCTTCAGAATTTTATCGTTGGTTCTAGTACGCAATTGGCTCACGCAGCTTGCGAAGCGGTTGCTCGCAAGCCAGGTTCTTCATACAATCCGCTTTATCTCTATGGAAATGTGGGACTTGGAAAAACTCACCTTCTTCAGGCCACAGCCAATGCTATTCGCGGAAAACACAAAACTCAACGCGTTGTATACACTACTGCCGACAAATTCATCACAGATTATGTGGCAGCAGTAAAGGCTCGTGCTGTAGACAAACTTCGTGATCGTTATCGTCAAGTTGACGTACTTGTACTCGATGATGTACAATTCCTTGCTGGAAAAAAACAAACTCAGGAAGAATTATATAATATTTTCAATATTCTCTACGAAGCTGGTAAGCAGATTATTCTTTCTGGTGATCGTCCACCGAAAGAACTTTCTGAACTTGAACCTCGCCTTCAAAGTCGCTTTGAATGGGGAATTACTGTAGATATTGGGGCGCCTGACTATGAAACTCGCCTTGCCATTCTCCAAGAAAAGGCTCGCGCAAGAGAATTTATGCTTCCACAAGATGTTGCAGAATTTATCGCTGAAAATGTCACAGAAAATGTTCGTGAACTCGAAGGAATCCTGAATCAGGTTATCGCTGAACACGATCTTCGCGGAACACCTCCAACTCTTGAAAATATCGCACTTCGTCTCTCAAAACTCTCTATCACTTCGCTCACAACTTCTACAACCACTTCGCGCTCACTTCGATCTTCTATATCTTGCTCATACGAAGATTTGATTCAAACAGTTTCACTTCACTTTGGGGTAGAAATTCGCACACTTCTTTCCGAAGATCGTCGTAAGGAAAATCAAATTCCTCGTCAAGTTGCTATGTATCTTCTCAAGAATAAACTTAATTTCACATATGAACGCATTGGAAATATTTTTTCAGGTCGCAATCATACTGCTGTGATGTATTCTTGCAAAAAACTCGAACAAGTTATGAAAAAAGATCAACAAGTGGTTCATGAACTCAATATTATTCGTGACAAACTCGGAATTTAATAAAATCCCCTTTTATGGGGATTTTTATTTTGTATACAATTCTGATATGAAATAAAATTTTTTAAAAAATTTTTTATAAAAAATCACCGAAATATACCAGTGATTTTAGTTTTATTTCAAATACCATAAACAACTTTTACTTTTTCAAAAGATATACAAATAATCCATAAGCACCGAGCAAATACGGAACAAAAAGAATATTATTATCAAGGGAAAGTGTGTAATTATACAAAAAATGCAACACACTCGCTCACAGAAATCCCAGAGAAAAATATGCAAAATATTTTATAGAAACAAGCGGATATTCAAGTGCTTTCCACCAAGCCAACATCGCTACCAAAGCACACAATAAATGCACAGAAAATACAAAAATCGAACGAGAAAACGCCAGCCACACACTTGCTCAGTATTTGAAAAAATACAAAATATTTTCTACAAAAACAAATCCCAGAACCACACAAAAAGTAAAAATCGTCAGATCACGAAGTGAAAATGAAAACTTTTTTCCAAGTAGTCACAACATAGAAAAATGTTTGGAAATTTCTTCAAAAAAAGCAGGAAGAAAAATCGTTAACAAAATTCCTGAAAAGAAAAAATTATGAAAAAATTTTCCTAAAAATAAAAATAAAAGAAATAAAAAAAACATCACACTCAAGTGCAAAAAACTGATTTTTCGGAGAAACAATCGCGACACCGAAGAGCCAAAACCAGTTATCAAAAAAATCAAACAATACAAAAATCCCAATAATCAGAAAAATACTGCCACAAAGATCAAAGTATTGATTTCTTGAAAAAATTTTGCAAAAATAAATGTAATTCCTACGGAAAAAATTCATGAAAAAACTCCCGCCCAGAATTTGAGGCGAGTTGTTTTGTCATTATCTCCGAGCAAAGTAAGTGCATACGACCAAAAATAAATCGGAAACAGCACACACAAAGCCATTATAATGTAGGAAAAAAATTGCGACATTATTTCTTTTTTACAAATTCATAATTACCAAAAGAAAAAATCTTTTTGTCAGAATGATTCTGATTATACACTTTTTGAATACGAAAACCAAGAATCAACATATTTACACCGAGAGAAATCAGAAAAAATCCGATAATATAAGCAATAAGTTCTGGAAAAATAATCACCAGAATTCCAAAAAGGAGGAAAAAAGCACCGAAAAACATCATAAAATTATTGAAAAAGTCTAAAAATATCAAGTCATGCTACATAAAGCATGAAAATCATAAGGAGAATAAATCCTGTAGAATGAATAACACTTTCATATTTGAGGATTTTTTCACGTGAAAATCCAAATTTTAAAAGTATAGAATAAATGGTTGTAAATAGCATACGCCCGCCATCAAGCGCTGGAAATGGCAAAATATTCATCACCGCAAGATTCACGGAAAGTAGCGCTATAAAAAGAATAATTATTGTCGCTGGAACCGACTGTTCAACCATAGAAACAAAAGCATTTCATGCGCCAATAGGACCAGAAAGATTATTTTTTGCCTCTTCTCGAACTTCTGCATTTTCAGCAAAGAATAAATTTCATAGCGTATTTTTTACCAACTTAAAAGTCAATAATGAGGAATAATACGTTTCTTTTGCACCAGCAACAATAGCATCAGAAAAAGAATATTGCGTCACAAAATCTGAATTGATTTTTAAAGCATCAGAAATAGCAATTCAGATTTTCCCATGTTCTGGCGTAACAGAAATTTTTTGAAAAATTTTTTCATTATTTTCTATTCGCAAAACTTCCAATTCTAAAGGAGTATTTTGTGAAATTTTATCAATTACATCCTGCGAAGAAATCACTTTTTCACCATTCGCTCAAACAATAATATCATTTGTCCGCAATCCAGCAGCCTCCGCAATACTTCCAGTCAATGGCTGAATATACACTCAATCACTTTTTACAAATCCAGAATCTATGGATTCCTCAAGCGAAGGAAGAAAGTATGAATTGGTGGCACCAATATCAATAGGAAGTGCCGTCAATGGGCGAGTCCCCATCATAAACAAAGCCGTAAAAATCCCCCAAGCCAATAAAAGATTCATCACAACTCAAGCTACCAAAACCAATAATCGTTTCCAAAGCGATTTGGACATAAAAGCACCATTTTCAAAGGCCGAAGGCTTTGTCACATCTTCCCCATCAATACGTACAAAACCACCAAGTGGCAAAGCATTGAGAGTAAATTCAGTTCCCTTTTTATCTGTAAAAACTTTTTTGATTTTTGGTGGAATACCAAAACCAAATTCAAGAACTCGCATTCCAGTCAGACGAGCCGTGATAAAATGTCACCATTCATGAATCATTACTACCACAAAAAACACCAATAATGTCAGTAGTATTCAGAGTAAAATTGTCATATATTATGAAATATTTTTTAAAAAATTATGTTTTGTCTTCTGTTTTCTTTTCTTCTTTTTTCTCTATGGGAATGTGTTTTTTCTTCCAATTATCAACATATTCTTTTTCATCTATAGAACGCAAGTCTATAGGAACACCGACAGCAAGCGTTGTGTCAAGTTTCTCTATATAATCTTTTGTGATGGTTTCATGTCATGACGTATTGAGATGATTTTTGACAATCCCTGAAAGCGTATCAACCATCACTTCAAATGGTTCACGATTATCTTCTTCTTTCTTTTCTTCGGTCTTTGGTTTGGTAGCGTCTTGCAAATATTGCACCACATCCTTGGGAAATGCAGCCGAAGACAAAGTATGAGTCTCGTCTCAAGCCATATGGACGCGCACATCAGAAATTCCCACAATAGAATATAACCATGATTTTGTGCGAACTTCTATGGATTCTATTTTTTCATAACTAATATACATCAATTGCGGCGTGAACCATTTCCAGCGCATTTCCACAAGCGTGGCATTGGTAGCAATCCACACATCAAGATACCAATCAAATATTTTATAAAGCAAAATAAAATACAAAAGAAACAAATATGCATGCACATAACTAGTGTCTATAATAATTTTTTGTACATCAAAAACATTGTAATAATACAAAAAAGTAGGAATAATCAACGCGAAAAAAATCCAAATCAACAAGTCTTCAATCATCACAAAAATATGACGATGAAAAACTTTTTCTATTTTTTCATCATCATTGACATGTTGTTCAAAAAAAAGTGTATCAAAAGTAGACATATGTTGCATTATAAGGAAAAAAGTTTTTTTTCAAAAAATTTTAGTCTTTTTTGAAAAAAAGATTTGACAAAATTTTATTATATTTTATACTATCTATAATTCTTGATTCCCGCTCGAGGACTGCAATAATGACTACATTCAGTCAAGAAGAAAACAGGAGAACATATCATGTACGATATGGCAACCCTTGAAAGTTTGGCGCCTGTTGCTCGCGCCGAAGCCTTAATGGAAAGCATGCAGCAACCAGGAAGCGTAACCGTTGATCAGGTTAATTTCATCGCGGAAGCAACTGACAATGAAAAAAGCAAAGTAGCCCGCATTCTGCTCAATGATCCGAATGGATTGTTAAGTGGTAATGCTCGTTCTTTTGTGTTGCGGGCGATTGGTAAGTGGAAATCATCCCGCTAACCAACCCTCTTCCTGAGTACTTGGTGGATAGCAACATCCATCAAGTACCCCCTCCCCTCCCTTCAATTACGAAGGGATTTTTTGTAATGAAAAATTATCAATATTAAATATTTTTTAAAAAATTTTCTTAATAGAAATTTACCAAACTATGCTATAATACACACATAACATTCGAGCTCACAGACGGCGAGCGATAATCGCAATTCACCCGAGAGTGATGTTATATTATATTTTTAAAAAAAATATTATGAATCTCACAAAATCTCTTATATATCCAATTATTGCAACGAGCGGATTATTTTTTCTTTTTAATACTACCTCTATTGCAAATGCGGCAAGCACGAATTATGTAACGTCATACACCTATGCAACGCCAACTTCTCAAAATATCACACTTTCAGGTAAAAGTGTAGAAATCACACAAGCTGGAACATATACTATCACTGGAACACTTACAAACGGACAAATCGTGGTAAATGTTGGCGAAGATCAGGAAGTAAAACTTATTCTTGCTGGTGTAAATATCACATCTTCGTCTTCAGCGGCAATCTATGTACAATCTGGAAAGGCGACAATTAGCCTCAAAGACGGCACCACAAACACGCTTACTGATGGCGCGACCTATACAGGACAAGTTGACGAAGAGCCCAATGCAGCTGTTTTTGCAAAGGAAGATCTGACTATTGAGGGAAATGGTACGCTTATAGTTAATGCCAAGCTCAATGATGGAGTCGCAACCAAAGATGATCTTATTATCAATGGTGGAAATATTACTATCAATTCAGCTGATGATGCTATTCGTGGAAAGGATTCTTTGACTATCAATGGCGGGAATTTTGTCATCAACTCAACAGGTGATGCGCTCAAATCAGATGATGAAACCCAAGGTGCGGTAACTATCAATGGTGGTAAATTTGCTATCAATTCTGGAAGTGATGGAATCGAAGCCTATACAAAGCTCACTATCAATGCTGGAACTATCAATATTGCTCAATCAGTGGAAGGCCTTGAATCGGAAAAAATCATTATCAATGGTGGTGATATCAATATCAAATCTTCTGATGATGGAATTAATGCGTCCTCATCTTCAGCAACTACAGAAAACGCGCCCGGACAGGCTGATTCTAATCTTTATATAGAATTCAATGGCGGAAATGTTACTATTGATTCTAACACTGATGGAATTGATTCTAATGGAAATGTAGTGATGAAAGGTGGAAAAGTAATTGTATACGGCCCAACCAATTCAGGAAATGGCGCTATGGATTATGATGGAACTTTTAATATTTCTGGTGGTGAAATTATTGCTATGGGATCATCTGGAATGGCCGTAAATGCAAGCAATACTTCTACTCAAAATTCCGTACTTATCAATCTGACTTCAAGTGTAGAGGCTGGTGCAAGTATCACTATTAAAAATTCTTCTGGAAATATTATCTATTCTGGAACTACCAAAAAATCAATGAACTCTGTTCTTATCTCGTCTTCATCGCTCAAAACTGGCGAAACTTATACTTATACTATTGGTTCACAAACAGGAACTTTTAGCATATCATCAGTAACAACCAATGTTGGAACTATGGGTCGTATGATGGGCGGCGGAATGCGCGGACAAAGACCAACAGGAACTGCAAGTGGAACTACTATGCCAACACCACCAACTGATGGAACTATGATGCCACCACCAAATACTCAAAACACTTCTACAACTACTTCTAACACTGCAACTGCCAAAATTTTTCCAAATTTTTCAGGTGCGTGCACAACACAAGCAACTTCGCTTTCTGATGCAAATGTCATAGCATATTATGACAAGCTCAATATTGTTAATCGCAATAACACAGAATCTCGCAACTTGACTCGTGCCGAATTTTTGAAACTTGTTCTCAATGCTGCTGGTGTCAATGTAGCCAATGAATCAGCGCCGAATTATAGCGATGTATCAAGTGATAATACACTTGCAAAATATATTGCCTATGCCACTCGTACAGGAATCGTTTCTGGTCAAAATAGTCAATTCCGTCCGAATGATACTATTACTCGTGCCGAAGCTATGAAAATACTTGTCAATACAACAAATCTCAAACTCGCAACTTCTTCAACTACTTTTTCTGATGTGCCAAATACCAATTCTCTCGCGAATTATGTACAAACTGCCAAGGATAATTGTATTGTAGGTGGCGCGACGGCTACAACTTTTGAACCAAGTCGTGGAATCACAGTAGCGGAAGCTGCAAAGGTACTTTATAATATGAGTAAATAATTTTAAAAAATAGAGAAAACCATAACAGAAATTAAAATCCCTTCAAATGAAAGGGATTTTAATTTCTAAAAAATTTTTCATCCAAAATCATTATTTTTCTTTTTTACATTTCCTTTATAAATGAGAATTTTTTAGAATTTTTTTAAAAAATTTTTCTAAAAATATATACTAATCATATAACCCCCATTCATAAAAATTTAAAAAGAAAAACAAGAAAGAAA
>JBHBSX010000044.1:0-3790 GCA_041779175.1 Candidatus Altimarinota bacterium
ATAAAGAAGAATTAAATAAAATAAAAAAACCACCAACGATAATATCAGTGGTTTTTATTTATAAAAAAATTTTAGCGAGTAATATCAAGAATAAAAAATTTTCATTCCTTCCAGTCCATCATTAATCCCAAATACATAGTATTGATGGTATTTCGTTTTTGAATCATCTTTTCTTTTTCTTCATTCTCAAGTGTGGCAATTTTATTATTAATATTATTCAAAATAGCCTCCAAAAACACAAATTTTTCACCAATAGAAAAACGTCGAACCAATGCGGTATTTTGCGGTTGAATCCATTCTTTTGAAAGAATAATCTTAAGTTCCTCTAGTGTTATCTCGGCATTTGGATGAGCAACATAGATATCTGAAGAATTATTTTGTGAATTCTGTTCTGATGTAGTTTCAGAAGCAGAATTCAAAGAAATATTTTCCTCAACTGTTGATGTTAATTCTGAACTATTTAATATTTGTGAACTATATGTACCGCCCGAGCCGCCAGAAACAAAAGTAGTTTTTGATCAAGGGGATGCCATAGGATCAGATGCATTTGGATTTTTTCGAATCAAAACACTTACTTCTTCACTGATATTTTCAGCCCTATCCACAGAACGCACAGAAAAATTGGTTTCTTCTTGTGTCAATTCTATGATGCCACCCGAAATACAATCTTTCCATTCTTGTTGATTTATACTACACTGAAAAGCACGAATACCACTTCCTGAATCCACTCCTGCAAAATTCAATGCAATGAAATCTTTAGGAGTCTCAATTACAGAACCGCGAGAAAAAAGAGCAATCGTTGGTTTAATGGTATCAATATTTTTTACAGAAAAAGTTACATTAGCTGTCTGTAATGAGCGCTCCGCATTTACAATTGCCATATCTATATTCATGTTTTCAGTCACAGAACGAGAAAATTCCGTGTCAGAAATTTTTGTCCAATTCTCTGGAGTAACAATACTTTTATTGGTACTAAGAGTCAATACAACAGGTTTGTTTGTCCAATCCGTTACATCCGCAACAATTTCTCCTTTCAAAGGATTATTTTCATCTTGATATCATTCTTCCAATCGAGTCATCATGGTTCCTAGATTCAATCGTCCACTTGTTGTGATTTTATCTGCAAATAATGGTTTTATATCCACAGTTGCATACATAATATCTCGCAACTCTGAAAAACTTTTATTTGGATAAGCACTTTTAGCAAGAGCAAGAGCACCAGCTACTATGGGTGCTGAAAAGGAAGTCCCATTATTAAGATCATATTGTTTTCAAACAAAATTTTTATTATATGAACCTCGACCAGTAACCAATACATTAACTCCTGGAGCAGAAATATCCACTGTTTTTGATCCATAATTAGAAAAATCCGCAATATTTCCCTCGGAATCATCCGCACCTACAACAATCATATTTTCAAGAGGCTCCATTATAGTTCCACTTTTAGTAAAACCCCTTGCATATACTGTTGGAAATTGTACATTAGCCTCATCATCAAGATAGAGACTATTATTCCCTGCCGCATTTACAATCATTCCTGGAAAATCTTGCATAGCCCTTCTTTGAAAATCATCCACAAGATTGAAGGTAGAAACATTTCTCAACCTACGTTCTCAAAGCGAAAAGTTAATAATATCAGCATTATTTTCTTTGGCAAAATACAAAGCACGGAGGATACGAACAGAGTCTGTTTGTCCATTTTCGTCAAAAATATTAAGCGCCATGATTTTTACATTTGGCGATACTCCCACCATTCATGTGGTATTTTGAGATTCTGCAGCAATAATTCCTGCAATATTTGTTCCATGTTCTTGAAGTGCAATAGTTCCATCATTTGTCTGATACAATTCAGGGAAACCATCTTTTTCATCAGTTACGAAATTATAACCATGAATACAATCTCCCAGATAATTACCAGAAACATTTTTACAATTTGTCCCATCCCACATAACTTCATCCAAATCTTCATGTAAATAATTAACCCCATCATCAATAATTGCCACAATAATATCCTTTTTTTCACCATCAGTCAGCCTATTATATGCGATATCATATATTTCTTTTGCTTTTTCATAATCAATATCCTCATCTTCTATAGAATTTTTTTCAGAAAAAACAGGTAAACCACTTACAATACCACTCAAAATGCCTGTAAAAGTTTGTCCTCTATTTTCCAATGCCCATTGATATGAATAGTATTCATCATTGAATAAAGGCAATAGATTATTATTGCTTGTATTATTGTTTTGAGTAGAATCAATGGATCATGTTGCATTCTTAACAATTGACTCGGAAGAATCACTATGCTCAAAAACAACTTCTTTACTTTGTTCAGAATCAATCGAACTCCCTGAAGAAACAATTTCTTCATTTTTTTCAAAATTATTTTCTGAAAAATTATTTTCATCAACAATAGAAATATGAAATCCCAGAACTTCTTTCTTTTTTTGTTCAATTTCTTCTATTTTTTGTTGCAATTCTTGAGAAAGCTCTTCAGACTCCTCCTTGAATTCAGTTCATGCATTCAAAGATGTATAAACATAATTTGGTTGTACATATAATACAAAAGGATGCTGTGTATATTCTCTCATCAAATCTTCAGTTCCATTTGGTGTTGCTTCTATTTGGCGAATTACCACGAGATTTTCAAATCAAAGAACATTCACTACCTTTTGATTTTTCTTTTCCAATAATTCCTGAAGATTCTTGAGATTAAGCGGATTATCAGCATTCATATACGATGTATCAAAACCCACAATCACTTCCCCTCGTACAAAAAATTCTCATGATTCATAAGTCTGATTTTCTGACAATATTCCAGCATCTTGAGCCATAACAGAAATTGCTACGGACGGAAAAATAATCTGCAATACCAATAAAAATATTGCAATTTTTTTCAACAACAAAAGCATAAATAATAGTAAATAATAAAAAACATTTTCATTCTAGCATATTTTTTATACGAATACAAAATTCTCACACTTTTTACTCTTGACAAAATCAAAATATTATAATTATAAAAATCAAAAATATTTTATCAAAATAAAATAGCAAAAATCTACAAAATACATATTCATTATTTCTATAATTACAAAAAAACAAATAGCTTTCTAGAAAAAATTATTCAAAAAAATTCCCATCTTCATCCCCCTTTCAAGGGGGACAGGGGGGTTTGAGAAATTAAATGACTTTTTCATTATTCTTCAAAAAATTAAAAAAAAAAAATCAAAAATTTTTCTCATAAAAATTTTTTCCCATCTCCCTTTTAAAAGGGGCACAGAGGGAGTGTTAGAAATTAAGCAACCTTTTTCATTATTCATTATTCATTATTCATTAATTTATCCCCCCTAAATCCCTCCTCACAGGGGGACTTGAAAGGATTTTTGGTTTTTCTAAAAAATTTATTCAAAAAATATTTTCCAAAAAATCCCATCCCCCTGACAAGGGTGACAGAGGAGGTTTTCGAGATTAAGCAATCTTTTTCTTTTAAAAAAATTTCCTCTCTCATCCCCCTTTCAAGGGGGACACAGGGGGTTTAGCTTGGGGGGTTTATATTCTTAAATTTTTTAAGTATCTCATGAAAAGATTATTTTTCTTGTAAAATTTTAAGCATTATATGAGGTTTATTTTTGTGTATTCGTATTTAAAAATTTTTTTGAGAAATATTTTTGGAAAAATACTTTGGAGAAATATTTGTTGAAATTTTTTATTTTTTTCGAGAATTCTTATTAAGAATTTTCTTGAAAAATTTCTTAAAAAATTGTCTTTGTTTTTGAGTTTTTATACAGAG
>JBHBSX010000045.1:0-3150 GCA_041779175.1 Candidatus Altimarinota bacterium
GTGAACCAATTTATTTTTATTCTTTTATTTTTTTGTTTATGAAAAAATTTTCTCTACATAGGGGGTTCACTTTGGTGGAACTTATGATCGTTATCGCCATTATTGGTATTTTGGCGGCGGTGTTGTATCCGTCAATGACGGGATATTTAGAAAAGACTCGTGACTCTAATCGAGCAAAGGCATTAGCAAATGTTCAATTGTGACTTGGAACATATCAAGTAGATAACTGAAAATATCCAGCCCCTTCGGATAAGACTACAGATTTTTGTGTATCTGAACTTAAGTCATCACTTGCAACATATGTTGCCTCCTTGCCTACTGACCCCAGAAAAGATTTTGGGGTAACAAATCCAAAGAATTGTACAAAATTATGAGGGTATGCCTACCGTCTTCTTTGAACTAGTAATAATGTTGCAAAAGATGCTGCAGCTTATGTATTAGCTGCTAGAATGGAAACAAAAGCAAAGGCTAATATTGAGTCTACTAAATTTTGATCAGGAACAACAGTAGATACTATGAATACAGCAATTAGTAATGGTTATACAGCAACTGGTAGTAGTGTGTTACCATATTATGCTATTGTAAACTAATAAAAACTACCAACAATATATTGTTGGTAGTTTTTATTGATGAAAATTTTCATTTGAAATTATTATACTTTTCTTTTTAAATCCCCCTGATAAGGGGGGATTTAGGGGGTTTTGGAAAAAAATACTTTTTAAACTTTTCTATGCAAGGAGCTTAGAAGAATTCTATAATTATATTTTTAAAAAAAATTTTTAAAAAAGCCTGTACTTCCTAGCTCCTCTTTTTGTTTTAGAGAGGAAATAAAAAATAAATACATTAATCAGATGTTGAGGATTTTTTGAACAATATAAAACCCCCCAACTAGATGTTAGGGTTTTATATTAATTTACAAGTACATAATAAGGAAGTTGTCCGCTAGGTAAAGCAGCACTAGAGAGTTTTGTATTTGATGATGCTTGCATATCTGTTATGGTAGTTTTTGAAAAAAAGTTAGCACTAGTAATATTTCCTTTTGGCTGATTCTCTACTCTTGCTGCAAGAGCATATGCAGTTCCTGTATTTGCAGCAGATGATCCAGAAGCTAAAAGTTTATATGAAAAACCACTTTTTGTATTATCTTTATTACAATCACCTACAGCGGTATGTCCAGCACCATGACCAGCTTTTGGATCTACAGGAAGAGAATTGATGTATTTTACGGCACCATCTACAAGTGATGGCTTAAGCTGATTGGTACAATCTTTTACTCCTGGTGCAACCGTTTGTCCAGCTGGAATTGTGCCCGTACCTGGATAACGACCATTGTCTGCTTGGTATGTTCCTAATGCTAATGAAATATTTGATAAAGCTTTTTCACGATTTGTATCACGAGTTCGTTCTAGATACCCTGTAAGTGACGGATACAACACCGCCGCCAAAATACCAATAATGGCGATAACGATCATAAGTTCCACCAAAGTGAACCCCCTATGTAGAGAAAATTTTTTCATAAACAAAAAAATAAAAGAATAAAAATAAATTGGTTCACACAATATACATTATGTTATGTGTGGAGATTTCTCTCATCTCATGAACAGTGTATCAGATATTTTTTAAAAAGTCAAAAATTTGAATACTTTTTCTGGAATAATTGTATTTTATTTATATTATCTGATTCTGATGCGGATATTTCAATGTTTTTCATTATTTTACAAGAGAAATTTTTGACTTTTTTTAAAAAAATGATACTATATGCACAAGCCGAAAGGCAAAAGTTTTTTGAAGAGAAATAAAAACTCTCATAATAAAATCCCCATGCGCGGGGATTTTATTATTTATGCTTGCGAAGATATTTCTTCACATCACGTTTTCCCATCTTAATGGTGGTAATCTTTCGTCCAAAAAGAACGAAAAAAGTTTTTTGAAGTTTCTTTCTCATAAGACGAGAATTATGAAATAAAAACTCCCGCTCCTGCAAGTCAGCGGGAGCAACGGTATTATATAAAAATATTTTTAAAATCAAAAATTTTTGACTTTTTCGAAAAAAATGATACTATATACACAAGCCGAAAGGCAATAACGTGCTGAGACTTATAAAAGTCCCAATAATAAAATCCCCGCGCATTGGGGATTTTATTATTTATGATTGCGAAGATATTTCTTCACATCACGTTTTCCCATCTTAATGATGGTAATCTTTCGTCCAAAAAGAACGAAAAATATGTGCTGAGACCTTTTTCTCATGGAGAAAATATTTAAAAAATAAAAGTCCCAGCTCCCTGCAAGACGAGCTGGGAGCAGCAGTATTATATAAAAATATTTTTAAAATCAAAAATTTTTGACTTTTTCAAAAAAATCAATAGTATAAGCAAGCACTCAAACTTATTTTAAAAATTTATGCGGGGGTAACATAAAAGAGTGAGTGTACTAAGGCTTCAACCCTTGGGTGTGCCAGTTCGAACCTGGTCCCCCGCTCCATTTATTTATTTTCATGGCTAATTCTCACGGACTTTCAGCACGACTCGTTAAAAAACAAGCAGCAGCTCGTAAACTTGCAAAAAACAAGAAAAAGGCGGCGGCGGTTTTTACTGGTAATGAAAACAAACAGATTCGTGCGAATCAATCATATAAGAAACGAAAGAGATATCTCGAAAACAAACAAAGCTTCCCAAAGAAAAAACTTCCAACAAAAAATATTGATCAACTTATTGAAATGGGAATTATTGACGAAAGAGGTTTTTTTAAAAAAGGAAAGAAAAAAAATTATATCACCAAATCAATGACTGACGCAAAAGGATTTGATTTTTATGGAATGCCACGAGCAAACTAATTGCTGGTGGTATTTTTTAAAAAACTTTGAGAAAAATTTGACTTTTTAAAATTTTGTATATAATACCTTTGTTCAACATGCAGTCGTAGTTCAGTTGGATTAGAACGCCTCCCTGCGAAGGAGGAGGTCGCAGGTTCGAGTCCTGCCGATTGCACCATTACAAAGTTCAATCTCTCAGAAATGAGGGATTTTATTTTTATTCAAAATCCTGATTACTCAACTCTTGATATTCATCATTTATTCTCCATAAATTCCCAGAAACACAGCAAGTATGTGGTATTATGGTTTTTTATATTTTTTAAAAAATATAAAAA